>CAJXYJ010000020.1 GCA_913063255.1 uncultured Flavobacteriales bacterium
TCTAAAGCAGCCGATTTACTCTTCTTGGTTATTTTGGCTCTTCCTTTTCGTACTAATTGTGAAATTGTTGGCATATAAACTTTTTATATAATAAAATACCCTTTTTTTAGGGTCTGCAAATGTAAAAATAATTTTCGCCATAAACAACCCAATTAAATTAATTTTTTATAGGCCAATTAATTACATACATAAAACCCAATTAATAGCTTAATAATGTATCAAAGAATTACAAAGCAATTTTTATTATTTAAAAAAATAGATTTAAAAATAACTCATCAATTTATATGATAAAACAAGTTGGAACGTTAGTTTTACAAGACTAAAATTAAATTATTTGAAGCATATTTTATACATCCTTTTATACCTTAATATATATACAGGGTTTATATACAATTCAAACGCACAAAATCTTCAATTGATAATTAAAGGGAAAGATACTTTCCCCGAAGGCTTAATTGACTCTTTAAATATAGACTCAAATTATAACAATTTTCAATCCCTAAAACAGGCTTCCGAAGAACTTCATCACACATTATCAGATATTGGATATATTGAGAATGAGCTAAAATCAATTCAGAAAGAAAACGACAGTATCTTTATAGCGACTTTTTATTTTGGAACAAGATTTAAATTCATAAAAGTCTATTATTCTAATGAAGATTTTAATAAAAAAGAATTAATACAGATTTCTTCAAACATAAAAGACAATTATTTCATCCTTCCATTCGAAGATATTGAAAATTCACTAAACAAGTTAAATACTTTAAAAACTGAAAACGGAAATTCGTTTGCCAGATTACATTTAGAAGAAATTACCAGCAACACAGACTTTTCACTAAGTGCAAGATTAATTTTAACTAACGGCAATAAAAGAACCATAGACGAAATTATTATAAAGGGCTATGATAAATTCCCAAAGTCGTTTATTAAATATTATGCTGGAGTACGACTTGGAAAGACTTTCAGTAAAGAAAAAATCATTTCCCAAAGCAACGCATTAAATTCATTAGGATTTGTCTCCAACATAAAACCTCCAGAAGTTTTATTTAAAAAAGACTCAACTATAGTTTATTTTTACCTTAAGAAACAAAAAAACAATTTATTTGATGGCATTTTAGGGTTCTCTACCAATGAAGATTCTCAAAAACTTATATTTAATGGCTATTTAAATCTCGAACTTAACAACAATTTAAATTTTGGAGAGCAATTTATACTTAATTATAAAGCAGATGGCAATGACCAACAAAATTTTAGAGTAAAAGCTACACTTCCCTATTTACTAAAATCTCCATTTGGACTAGGATTAGAACTTATAATATTTAAAAGAGACAGTACCTTTGTAACTACAGAGCAACAAGCACGGATAAGCTACCAAATAAACCCAGCAACAAATAGTTATGTTGGCTATAAAGGTTATGATTCCAGCAACTTACTTAATGATGCTAACGAAGGAATTGCTGTTGAAGACTATAATTCAAAATACATTGTCGCTGGTGTTTCTTATAAAAAATATCAAAAAAATATATTATTCCCTATTAAAACAAACATTACTCTTGAAACCGAAATTGGATCTAGAGAACAAAAAAGAATAGAAGAATCTCAAGTAAAAATAAACGGAAATCTTAATTATATTTTTAATCTTAATTACAAAAACTCCATTTTTCTTCAAAACAGCACTAGTATTTTAACAAGTGATTCCTTTTTAACTAATGAACTTTTTAGGTTTGGCGGTATAAATAGTATTAGAGGTTTTAATGAAAACAGCATTGACGCTTCTATGTTTTCGGTTCTGAATTCAGAATACAGATATCAGTTCAATGAAGGCATTTACATGCATAGTATAATCGATTTAGCTTATTTTGAAAACCAAGTAATATCAATTAAAGAGAAATTATATAGTTTTGGGATTGGTGTCGGAATGCAAACAAAAGCAGGCATCCTTAAACTTAATTTCGCCAATGGGAAAGCTGAATATCAAGATTTTAATTTCTCAAACACTAAGATACATTTAAGCCTATCTTCTCGATTTTAAACCTGAAAAAGTAAGTGCCGATAATATTATACTACCTAAAATAAATCTTTTAAGAAAAATTAGTTGCCAGATTCACTTATTTTAGACAACTTTGGAATTACAAGCAAAACGTCACAAAAACTAAACCTACTTTAATAAAAAAGATTTTTCAAATCTTAGACATTACTTGACATTAGGAATAGTTTAAAGTTAAAAAAAACCAAATTTTAAGTTTAAAAAGTTGTGTATTTAACTTTTTATTGTGATTTTTGCGATTGGTTAATTCAAATAAATCATAAAAATGAGAACAAAGTTTAGTGGAATTTTAACGCTTTTATTAGCGTTTGTAGTGCAACTTACGTTCGCACAAGAGAAAACAATCTCCGGTACGGTATCCGACAATAGTGGCTTGCCCTTGCCCGGAGTTAACATTATTGTTAAAAACACAAGTAACGGCACACAATCGGATTTTGATGGTAATTTTACTATTCAAGCCAATGTTGGACAAACTGTCGTGTTTAGCTATGTTGGCTTTAATACAGTTGAACAAGCTGTAAATGCTAGCACTAGTACTATGAATCTTCAAATGACAGAAGATGCTGCGGTATTAGAAGAAGTGGTTGTTACCGCTTTAGGTATCAAAAAGGAAAAGAAAGCCTTAGGGTATTCTGTATCCTCAATTGATGAAGAAGAAATTAAATCTAATCCAGAAACTGATTTATCTCGAATTCTTGACGGTAAATCTGCGGGTATTAATATTACTACCCAAAATGGGTTATCAGGTTCTGCTAATAAAGTAGTTATTAGAGGAATGAATTCATTTTCTGGAAACAATAATGCACTTTACGTAATTGACGGTGTGCCTTATAGTAATGACACCAATGAAGCTGGAGCTGGTAGTGGTAGTTTTGTTAATGGTAATATGGGAGGAAGTAGATCTTTCGATATAGATCCTAGTAATATTGAAAATATCGATATACTTAAAGGACTTGCTGCAACTACATTATATGGTACTGACGGTAGAAACGGTGTTATCTTAATAACAACTAAAACTGGAAGTTCTAAAAATATAGCTGCTAAACAAGAAGTTGAAATTTCATCTTCTTACTTTTTTAATGAAATAGCTGGTTTACCAGATTACCAAGATGATTTTGGTGGAGGTTTTGACCAAGCATTTGGTTGGTTTTACAGTAACTGGGGTCCTGGTTTTTATAGAGATGGCCTAGGTGGCTGGGGAGCTTTTATAGATGACACAGATGAAGATGGAACTAAACCTTACCATTCAGATGGTACAGTAGCTCATCCATATTCAACTTCTGGGTTTTTATTAAATAGTCAAGATCCTGTACATGTTGCTTATGGAGAAAGTTATGCAGGAGAAAGATACGACTGGAAGCCTAGTAATAGTGTTGAAGACTTTTTTAGAACAGGTGGCGCAGCAACTATTTCAATGAATATTAGAGGTAGAAGTGAAGATAATAAATATAATTACGGGATGTCTTTTGCTCACGTTAATGATCAAGGGTTTACTCCTGGTAACGAAGTTTCTAGAACAAACTTTACTGTCGCTGGTGGTGCCAAATTAAATAACAAGCTTAACGCTAGAGGATCTATGACCTATACACGTACAGATTATAAAACTCCTCCAATTGCTGCAAGTAATGGTAGTAGTGTAGGTGGAGCTGGTTCTTCTATATTTGGTGATTTAATTTACACTCCAAGGAGTATAGATTTCTTTGCATTACCTTTTGAATTACCTGATGGTTCAAGTATCTATTATAGAGATGACAATGCTATCCAACATCCACTTTGGACTATTAAAAACGCAAAATTCAGCCAAGTAACAAACCGTATTAATGGTTTTGGAGCTTTAGATTTTAATGTAAACGATAATTTAAATCTTTCTTACCAAGGAAGTGTTGATACATATTCTGAGGATAATGTAAACCAACAAAACAGAGGTGGTAGAACTGCCAATGCAGTTGCTGATTCTGGTTTTTATTATACCTATAATAATAATAATTTAATTATGGACCATAAGGTTGTTTTAAGTGGAAATAATTATTCTGCATTTAATGACAATTTAAAAATAGACTTTTTAATTGGTGCAAACTCTAATCATACAGATTTCAATAAAGTTGGTGTATATAGTTCAAATCAACAAGTATTTGATTTCTTTGATCATTCTGGATTTGTTGACCATGCAACAGAGGTTGATTTTGATGAGGATGGTGAAAATGATATTGACACTGAGCATCACCAAACTAGAAATATTGTTGGTGTTTATGGATCGCTTGGTTTTGATATAAGTGGTTGGTTATATCTTAATTTTTCTGGTAGAAATGACTGGGTATCTAACACTAAAGTAAATAACTCATTATTTTACCCATCTGCTAGTTTATCATTTATACCTACAAGTGCTTGGCCTGGCATTAAATCTGACAATGGTTTAAATTATTTAAAATTAAGAGCTGGTTACGGAACATCTGCAAACTTTGCAACTGGATATCCTACTGTAACAACATTAACTTTAAATACTCAAGGTTGGGTTGACACTACTAGTAATACCACTAGTTCTTCTGTAGGAAATCCTAATATCAAACCTGAATTGTTTACTGAAGTTGAATTCGGTTTAGAGGGTAAGTTTTTTAGAAGAATTAATTTAGATTTCTCTTATTACGAAAGAGTTACTAACGATTTAATCATACAAGACCAACCTATTGCTGTAAGTTCTGGAGCAAGTGAAACTGACACTAACATTGGTCAAATAGACTCTTGGGGTGTTGAAGTTGATTTAGGACTTGATATTATTAGAAGAGCAGATGGTTTTAACTGGAACTTTAATGTTAACTATACAACCTATGAAAGTGAAGTAACAGATCTTGGACAAGATACTGACTTAATCATTTATACAGGTTATTCTAATTTAGGAAATGGAGCTAGAGTTGGTTACCCGCTAGGTTCTATTTTTGGTTCACGTATTGCTCGTGATGCTGATGGCAACTTATTAGTTGATGGAGTTGGTAATTATGCTTCTGAAGAAATTGATGAAGACGGATTACTTCCTTTTATTGGAGATCCAAATCCTGATTTTGTTATGAATTATACAAATACATTTTCATACAAAGGTCTTTCTTTAACAGTTGCAATAAACCATACTTCTGGAGGTGATATGTACACCACTACAGTTGCGACTCTTATGGGTAGAGGATTAACAACAGATTCTGTTGATAGATTATCTACTTTTATATTACCTGGTATTAGTCAAGAGACTGGTGAAGTAAATGATTTGCAAATAAACAATTCAAACTTTTATTTTGACAATGGTTTTGCAAGTCCTGCTAGCGAATTATCAATTTATGATGCTTCTGTAGTAAGATTAAGAGAAGTAACTTTAGGATACTCTATTCCTTCTAAATTATTAGACAAAACTCCATTTGGAAAATTAACTATAAAAGCTAGTACTTATAATATGTGGTACGATGCTTATAATATGCCAGAAGGAACAAACTTCGACCCTAATACAGCAGGTCTTGGAGCAGGAAACGGACAAGGTTTTGACTTTTTAACAGGTCCTAGTAGTAAAAGATATGGTTTTAGTATAACTGCATCATTCTAATATAAAAAACAAAATTAAGATGAAAAAAATAAATAAAATTCAAATACTATTACTTCTATTTCTAGGATTTTCCTTTATCTCTTGCGAGACTACAGATCTAGATTTATTAAATGACCCTAACGAGATTACTATTGAAAATGGTAATTTGGAACGTTTTATGGTTGCCATACAAGTTGATTATGCAAATTTTTCAGAAGATATGGGTAGAAATGGTGGTCGATTAGTTAGACTGGAACAAATGGGTAGTCCATCCTATGCTAATGCTTTTGACCCTGCTAGTACAAATGAAGAGTGGGGATTAGCGTACCAAGGAATGTTTTCTGATATAAAAATTGCTGAAGGCCTAGCTATAGAACTAGAAGCAAATAAGCATCTTGGAGTTATGAAAATAATACAAGCATCTACATTAATGACATTAGTAGATTACTTTGGTGATGTACCTTTTTCAGAAGCTAGTAATCTAACAGAGTTTCCAAACCCAAGCGCAGACGATGACGCTTCTGTTTATGCAGCTGCATTAGTTATGCTAGATGAAGCGATTGCATATTTAAATCAAGATGGCTTAGGTTTAGAAAATGATTATTTCTATGCTAATGATTTTGACAAGTGGATAAAACTTGCAAATACTTTAAAAATGAATGCTTATGTAAACACTAGATTAGTTGATGCTAATGCAGCAAGTAACTTTAATGCAATTGTTAACTCAGGGAATTACATAACTTCTACAGATGAGGATTTTCAATTTACTTGGGATGTTGTAAATAATGCAGACATAGATTCAAGACACCCTGCTTATGGAGCAGATTACACTTCTGCAGGAGCTTCAAGATATAGATCTAATTGGTTAATGGACGAAATGCTATATGACAATGACCCTAGAAGGAGATATTATTTCTTTAGACAAAACGATTGTACTCCTAGTGGTATAGGTGTAGATGGCGATGTATGTCCTGCTGAGCCTGACACTTTATTTTGTTCAACTGATTCACGTCCTTCACATTACCCAGGAAGCATGGTGTTTTGTTGGGTAGATGCTGGTTATTGGGGTAGAGATCACGGTTTTGGTGGTGGTATTCCACCAGATTCTTTTTCAAGAACTGTTGTAGGTGTTTATCCTGCTGCTGGAAATTTTGATGATGATCGTTTTTCTTCTATTGGATTAGAACTAGGAGGACAGGGAGCTGGAATAACACCTATTATGTTAGCTTCTTGGTCACAATTTATGATTTCAGAAATGAATTTAGTTAGCGGAAATGTTGGCGGTGCTAATGCAGCAATGCAACTTGGTATGGAAATTTCTATTGCTAAGGTAATGAGTTTTGGCTCTAAAGATCCAGAAGGTGATTTATCTTATGCACCAACCTCTGGTGATGTATCTACTTATATTTCTAATACAGCTGATGCTTTTGCAAATGCTAGTAATGATGGTCGCTGGGAAATATTTTCATTACAACATTTAAAAGCTCATTATGGTAATGGATCTGATGGTTATAACATGTACCGAAGAACTGGATACCCACATTCTTTACAATTTAATATTGAAGAAAATCCGGGTAATTTTGTAAGATCATTCTTTTACCCTGCAGATGAAGCTAATACCAATAGTAGTATTCAACAAAAATCAAATGTTGATGGTCAAGTGTTTTGGGATAACAATCCTCCTTCACCTGGTTTTCCATCAGCTAACTAATTTTTAAAATAATAAATTATGAAAAACATATTTAAAACATTATTAATAATATTAGTTGCTTTTGGTATCACTTCTTGTGAAGACAGTGATTTACAAATAGATCAACTATATGACAATGTAGATACTTCTGGTTCTGTATTAAGAATTATAGACTATCCAGCAGATTTAGTAAATTTAACTGGAGGTGAAATTGTTCCTAATACTATAGATTTTTTATTCGAAGTACAACAAGGAGATGGTTCTATGACACCTGATTTTAAAGAAGTCAGAATTTATTTAACCCCTTATGATGATCAAGATTTAGTGTTTTTAACTGTAGATGTTGATGGTAACGAAATTGGTGAGAGTTTATATAAAACTATACCTGCATCAGAGTTTGCTGAATTGAGTGTAATTAATGGATTACCTCAATCAAACTATAATACAGAAACTAGATTTTTACTAGACGATTATTGGGCTACTGCTGTTTTTGGTAAGGCTAACCCAATTGTTGTAAATCGTTTCGAGTTAGAAATGAATGATGGTAGAGTTTGGACAGATTCTAATGCTGGAGCAACATTAAGTGGTCCTTATTTTGAATCTCCATTTTTAACTAGAACTATTTTTAAAGTAAATGAAGGGATTCAAACAAAAATGAAAGTAGATGAAGATGAACCAGAAGTTGGGGAAGAACTTAAATTTACTTTAGAGGTTAAAAATGTTGGTGATGAAGAACTTGGTTTTACAGTTACTAATGTTTCAATGAATGCATTGTTACCTTCAGGAGTTACATTTGGTTATCTTGATGAAGATTATGAAGAAGAAGATTATAATCCAGTAACAGGAGTGTGGACAATAGGTGATATTGATCCAACTGTAAATAAAAAACTAATATTTTATGCTACTGTAGATGCTGCTGATGTAGGTACAAATATTACTTATACAGTTGAAGAAGCAATTGGCGATCAACGTAACCCAGTTGTTGATCATGATAAATTAACAGTTACTATGATTGTTCAAGAATAATATGTAAAACTATTTTAGTTTTTAAATATTTAAAAAAGGGATTTTCAATAAAGAAAATCCCTTTTTTTTTAATCAAAATACCAAGATTTTAACAAAAACTTTAAAATTAAATTCCTATATTTGTAATTCATTAACTTTTTAAAAACTTAATATTATGAAAAAAAATTATTTTTTAGTTGCATTATTTGCACTAGCTATGGTTAGTATGAATGCACAAATTGACCCTTTCGAAGATGATATGGAAAGCTATCCTGTAGGACAGCCTATTTTTGAAGCTCATTGGACCGATTGGGGTTGTGGTGGTGGTGCTGGATGTGCTATTATCTCATCTGCTGCTTATGCTCATGATGGAGTTCAATCTGGATTAATACCTGGAGACGGGACTACAGATGCTGTATTAGATTTAGGAAACAAAATATTTGATATCTGGGCATTAGAATTATACATGTATATCCCAGCTGGTAAAGAAGGATATTATAACTTACAAGGTGAAGTACCAATTGGTGCTGGTGAGTGGATTGTAGGTAACTTTTACTTTAACCAAGATGGTGCTGCTCCTGGAGTAGGTGTAATTGATGATGCTGTTGGTGCTCCAGTTAATTTTACTTACCCTGAAGATCAGTGGTTTAGAATTGCAACGAACTGGAATATCGAAAATGGTATTTCTTTAGCTACATGGAATATGTCTGTTGATAATGTTATCGTAATTGATTATGATACTCCTTTTACTAAGGCAGATGGAACTCCTCCAACTAGTTTAGGTGGAATTGATTATTATTCAGGTAACACTAACCATGAGTTCTACATGGATTCATTTATTTATATAGATGAAGAAATTGATTTGTTAGGTACTGTTAGTTTTGAAGCTACTGGTTTCAGATCTGCTTTAAACAACAACATCTTAACTTTACAAGCTAATGAAGAAATTTCTAACGTATCTATTTACAATATGTTAGGACAAGAAGTTTACAGATCTTCTACAAATACTTCTTCAGTAAACATGTCTAGTTATGCTAACGGAACTTACATTGTTAAAGTTAACATTGAAGGAACTGAAGGAACTGTTAAAATAGTAAAATAAGAATAACACAAATTATTTTTATATTATAAAGGCTGTCTTAATTGACAGCCTTTTTTTATAGATTAAAATATATAAACGTTAATTATTAGATTAGTATGGGACAAAAGGAAAATACAATATTTGGTATATATCCAGTACAAGAAGCATTATCTTCAGATATAGTAGTAGATAAATTATTTGTTCAAAAAGATAGTTCAAATCCAAAAATTGAAGAAATATTAAAGACTATAGAAGTCAGCGATATTTCTATTTCTCACGTTCCTACAGAAAAACTAAATCGACTTACAAAAGGAAATCATCAAGGGATTGTAGCAATCACCTCTCCTATTTCATTTCATTCCATAGAAGAAGTTGTTGAAAAAGCTTTAGCTAAAGATAAGACCCCTCTATTTTTAGTTTTAGATCAAATTAGTGATGTAAGAAATTTTGGTGCTATAATTCGTACTGCAGAATGTACTGGTGTAGACGCTATTATTATTCAGAAAAAAGGAGGAGCTCCTGTAACTGGAGATACTGTAAAAACTTCAGCTGGTGCAATTTTTAAAATTCCAATCTGTAAGGTAGATCATATTAAAGATGCTATATTTTATCTTCAAGCTTCTAATATCGAAACTATTTCTGCTACAGAAAAAACAGATCAAAGCATTTATGATTTAGATTTAAAAAAACCTATTGCAATTATTATGGGTTCTGAAGGAAAAGGAATTTCAAAATCTATTTTAAATATTGTAGATCATAAAGCCGCTATACCCTTAAAGGGCGATATTAACTCATTAAACGTTTCTGTGGCTTGTGGTGTCTTTCTATACGAAACACTTCGGCAAAGAAGCTTATAGAACTTCATTTAGTTTGTTCCACGCAGGTATCTAGAATTAATCATCTATCAATAATTGTTTTAGATAATATTTTGTATTTTTACTAGTAACTCATTAACTTTTAAATACTAAATATTATGAAAAAACATTATCTTTTAGTTGCATTATTTGCACTAGCTACGCTTAGTATGAATTCACAAATTGATCCTTTCGAAGATGATATGGAAAGTTATACTCTTGGACAGCCAATTTCTGAAGCGCATTGGACCGATTGGGGCTGTGGTGGTGGAGCTGGATGTGCAATTATTGCAGATGGAACTTATGCTCATGATGGCTCTCAATCTGGATTAATACCTGGAGACGGAACTACAGATGCTGTGCTAGACTTAGGTAACAAAATATTTGATATCTGGACTTTAGAATTCTACATGTACATCCCAACAGGTAAAGAAGGATATTTTAACCTTCAAGGAGAAGTGCCAATTGGTGCTGGAGAATGGATTGTTGGAAATATTTATTTTAACCAAGATGGTGCTGCTCCTGGAACTGGTGTAATTGATGATGCTGTTGGCGCTCCAGTTAATTTTTCTTACCCTGAAGATGAGTGGTTTAGAGTTGTTATGAACTGGAATATCGAAAATGGAATTTCTTTAGCTACTTGGGATATGTCTGTTGATAATGTTATTGTTATTGATTATGACACTCCGTTTACTAGTGCAGATGGCACTCCCCCAACTAGTGTAGGTGGAATTGATTTTTGGTCTGGTAATACAAACCATGAATTCTATTTGGATTCATTTATTTTTTTAGATGAATTCTTTTCAACTGAAGATTTTGCTGCCACAGGATTTAAATCATCTTTAAAAAACAACATCTTAACTTTACAAGCAAATGAAGAAATTTCTAGCGTATCAATTTACAATATGTTAGGACAAGAAGTTTACAGATCTTCTACAAATACTTCTTATGTAAACATTTCTAGTTATGCTAACGGAACTTACATTGTTAAAGTTAACATTGCAGGAACTGAAGGATCTGTTAAAATAGTAAAATAAGCATCACACAAATTATTTTTATATTTAAAAGGCTGTCTTAATTGACAGTCTTTTTTTATAGATTAAATTAAATTAACATTAATTATTTTGTTATATATCTGAGCTATGAAATAATTAACTGTCGTTAAATACTTATGTAATTATTTTGTATTTTTACTAGTAACTCATTAAATTTTAAATACTAAATATTATGAAAAAACATTATTTTTTAGTTGCATTATTTGCATTAGCTATTCTTAGTATGAATGCACAAATTGATCCTTTCGAAGATGACATGGAAAGTTATACTCTTGGACAGCCAATTTCTGAAGCTCATTGGACAGATTGGGGCTGTGGTGGTGGTGCTGGTTGTGCAATTATTGCAGATGGAACTTATGCTCATGATGGCTCTCAATCAGGTTTAATACCAGGAGACGGAACTACAGATGCTGTTTTAGATTTAGGAAACAAAATATTTGATAACTGGGCAATAGAATTTTACATGTATATCCCAACAGGTAAAGAAGGATATTTTAACCTTCAAGGGGAAGTACCAATTGGTGCTGGAGAATGGATTGTAGGAAACATTTATTTTAACCAAGATGGCGCTGCCCCTGGAGTAGGTGTAATTGACGATGCTGTTGGCGCTCCTGTTAATTTTTCTTACCCGGAAGACCAATGGTTTAGGATTGTTATGAGATGGAACATTGAAAACGGTATTTCCTTGGCAACATGGACTATGTCTGTAGATAATGTTATCGTTATTGATTATGACACTCCGTTTACTAGTGCAGATGGCACTCCCCCAACTAGTTTAGGTGGAATTGATTTTTGGTCTGGTAATACAAACCATGAATTCTATTTGGATTCATTTATTTTTATAGATGAATTCTTTTCAACTGAAGATTTCGCATCTACAGGATTTAAATCAGCTTTAAACAACAACATCTTAACTTTACAAGCTAATGAAGAAATCTCTAAGATATCTATTTACAATATGTTAGGACAAGAAGTTTACAGATCTTCTACAAATACTTCTTCCGTAAACATGTCTAGTTATGCTAACGGAACTTACATTGTAAAAGTTAACATTGCAGGAACTGAAGGATCTGTTAAAATAGTAAAATAAGCATAACACAAATTATTTTAATATTTGAAAATGCTGTCTTAATGGACAGCCTTTTTTTTATAGATTATATAAACAATAATTTTAAAGAAATTCTGGAAACAAAGAATCTTATAAATCCTTTTTAGGACTATCTGAGTTACTTTTCAATGTATATCTAATAGTAAATGTATTTGGTTTTCTACTTATTATCGTTTTGTCAATTTTAGCTTCTTCAAGATTAGTATCCGGAATGGATTCTATAAAATTACCATCTTCATCAAAATGTTGTAAAAATAGATCGTCTTCAGGCTTAAAATCTTCCTTTTCCCAAACATATCTTTTTTGTGCAATGGGATTTTTCTTGAAAATAATTGCAAATAAAATTCCAACCAAAAAACCAGACAAATGTCCTTCCCATGATATTTTGGGATCCGTAGGAAATATATACCAAATAAAGCTTCCATATAAAAATATTACCATAAAAGATAAAGCAGTTAGCTGGTATTGCTTAGAAAATATACCTTTAAACATTAAAAATGCAGTCAGCATATAAATAACGCCACTAGCTCCAATATGCAAGGAAGGTCTCCCAATAATCCAGGTAAGTAGTCCTGTTAGGATTAAACCAAAAATTAAAACTTTCCAACGTATGTTTCTATAAAAGTAGAATAAGGCTGTGCTTAATACCACTAATGGGACAGAGTTATTAAATAAGTGTTTCACATCTCCATGGATAAAAGGCCCAAATAAGATTCCTTGCAAGCCTTTTAATTCTCTTGGATAAATACCCAAGTAATTAAAATTTAAATTAAAGCGGGATTCTAACCAAAACACACCTACTATAATTAATAGAATAAGTAATGGATAAATAATCACGTCTGTAGAAAATTGTAGTTCTTTTTTAATCGACATACTTTTTTTAATTCAAAAAACAGTCCTTTCTTCAAATTTAGGATAAATTGTCAGTAAACAGACATTAATTAAATTGTATTTTTACAGGCATGAGTATACCCTTAGCAGAACGCATTAGACCTAATACTTTAGACGAATATTTAAGCCAGGAACAATTAGTTGGTACCGAAGGAGCTATTACTGCACAATTAAAAACTGGGGTGCTTTCCTCTATGATATTTTGGGGTCCTCCTGGTACAGGAAAAACTACGTTAGCTACTATTATTGCAAACCAATCTAAGCGACCTTTTTATTCTTTAAGTGCAATAGATAGCGGTGTTGCTGCGGTTAGAAAAGTGATAGATGAAGCTAAAAAAAGCGACACCCTTTTTACAACAAAAAATCCAATTTTATTTATCGATGAAATACATCGGTTTAGTAAATCACAGCAAGATTCTCTTTTAAAAGCAGTAGAAAAAGGCTGGGTTACTTTATTTGGCGCTACTACAGAGAATCCCAGTTTTGAAGTGATCCCTGCCCTCCTATCCCGTTGTCAGGTTTATGTTTTAGAATCGTTTAGCAAAAAAGATTTAGAGGCACTTTTAGAACGTGCTATCCTTAAAGATGAATTGTTATCTAAAAAAAACATCCACCTAAAAGAAACCGAAGCTTTATTGAGAATTTCTGGAGGTGATGCTAGAAAATTATTGAATATTTTAGAACTAGTTGTCCTTTCTGAAGTTGGAGATGAAATTACAATAACCAATAAAATGGTATTGCAAAAGGTTCAGAAAAACACCGTTTTATACGATAAAACAGGAGAGCAGCATTACGATATAATTTCAGCTTTTATAAAATCGATTAGAGGCAGTGATCCTAATGCAGCGGTGTATTGGCTCGCTAGAATGATTGAGGGTGGAGAAGATTTAAAATTTATAGCAAGAAGACTTCTTATTTTGGCTTCGGAAGATATTGGTAATGCAAACCCAACAGCATTAGTATTTGCGAATAACACATTTCAAGCAGTAACTACCGTTGGTTATCCTGAAGCGCGGATTATTTTAAGTCAATGTGTGATTTATTTAGCCACTTCCCCCAAAAGTAATGCGTCCTATATGGCAATTAAAGAAGCACAACAATTGGTAAAACAAACAGGAGATTTATCGGTGCCATTACCTATTAGAAATGCTCCAACCAAATTAATGAAAGAGTTGGGTTATGGTAAAGAATACCAATATGCACATAACTATGATGGTAATTTTGCTATTCAGGAATTTTTACCGGAAGAAATTAAAGACACAAGATTCTATTCTCCAGGAAATAATCCTAAAGAAAATAGTCTAAGAATCTATTTGAAAAGTCTTTGGAAAGACAAATACGGATATTAATTCTCTAATTTAAAAATAGTTGATCCTTTTTTATTTTCAATACTTAAATTTTTAGAAGAATCGAATTCAGCATTTGATTTTACTTCATTGCTATCTGTAAAAGTTACTTCATTAGCCAATACACTAAGTTTTCCTATTAATAATAAACCATCTTCAGAATCATTGGACTCTTCATAAAAGGAATATCCTTCTTTTGTTTTACGAAGCAAATAGGTTTTTCCAGCATTCGTATAATTTGAAAATTTTGCTGTTGGGAGGTTTTCTATTGCATTTGACTCTATAGTATTGGAAGGTTTCTCTTTTGGTTTCTTATCTACTGTTTCTTTAGCAACAACAGGAACCGCTACAACTTTTGCAGCGTTCTTACTCGTCTTTTTTACATTTTTATCTATAGCAACTTCCTCATAAGTACTTATAGGTTTCTGATTTACATATAGATCTCGAACATCTCTAAAAGCCTCTCTGGCAGCTTCATAATAGGCTTTTCTGTAATCTTTAACATCACTTTTTCCTTTTTGACTTCTAAAAACCTCAGTCCCGTCACAATCCCGTATAATCATTTCCACTTTAGTAATTAGAAATCCAGGTTTTCCTTCTGCATCTGCATATAAACCATCACAGCGCCTAACATTATCTGGAACTTCATCTTTAAAATAAGCATGAAATCCATGTTTATTATAAAGAAATTTAATAAGTGAATTTAAATCGTATTTGTCCTTTTCATCTTGAAATTCGAATTGATCTGAAACAATTATATAACTATAATCACTCAATGACTTTTGAGAAAAACTCTTAGTTGTCAAGCATATAAATAGAACTAATAGTACATAATATTTTTTCATTCCTTATCAATAATTATATTAAAGCCTAATTGTAAAGATACACTTTTTGCTTTTGCAATATTTTGATACCATTGTAAATTATCGGCCATAATATAAAAATTTACTACACCCATATTCGCAACAAAACCCAAGCCAATATTCGCAGCAGAATAAGAATCTATGGTATAGGTTGCCTTTGTAGAAAAATGATCTGAAAAACGTCGGTAATAAAAAAGAGTGGCTGCCATTTGTGGTCCTTTTGGACGAAACATACTATAATACTGAAATCCAACAGATTGATTAAACGATTGGTTCTCACCCATTTTTAAACAATTACACTCTCCACTACCACCTATTGCTTTCCCAAAATTATATTTTATGGAGGTATTCACTTTAACTGGTCGAAATCTAGTATAGGAATTATTTAAGGTATCTACTTCAAAAGTGTCTTCAATTTCATCGATTAAATCATCATAGTAATCATTTGTAGATTCTCCGTCTTCAAGAGCTGGGAATAAAAGCTCTATACCATCTAGAATATATTCTCCCCTTACTTGATAGGTTTCTACATCTTTTGTGTAAAATATTGCTCCTACATCTAAAAAGCTAGCACTTGCGGTCCATTTTTCATTAATTTCATAAGTCCCTCCTAAATCCATTCCGAAGCCGTTATTTCCACCAAAAAAAGCACGGCCCATAATTTCACTTACTACTTGAGAGGATCCATCTAAATCTTCTAGAGATGCAATTCCAGAAGTTTCAACAGTAATATCTGCATTACTAACAATGTGCTCATAAATATTATTATCTGTTTCGCTTAATCGTGTGGTAAAAGACCCTTTATTATTAGTACTTCTATAACTTAACATACTGGAGTAAATTTTGAACCTAGCACCTAAAGTTAATTTTTCTGTCACTTTTTTATTGGCTCCAAAATGATAGATGGTAAGCAATTCACCTGTTGTACTAATTTCACCTAAATCGAATTTTTTTCCTATATAATTGGCATTTCCTTCCCAAGCTAATGTTGCTAAATCTTTAGGGAAATATAAAATAAAGTCTAATTCTTGATACACACCTCCCGAAAAATAAATGTCCTTATTATTCTTCCATCCAAAACTTATAATTTCTAATTGTTCAGTAGCAGTGAAAAAATCGGTATTTTTTAAATTATGTATGCTATTGGTTATCCTATCATTAATATCATCATTAGAATCTTTAAAAATGTCAAAGGCAGATACTCCAGACGATCCACCATTAAAATGAATTTGTGACAAAAAAGGAATTCCAAAATGATAGTCATAATTAACGATACTTCCAGGATTAAGCATCATGGATTGAGGAACTTCTTCTAATCCAAAAAGGACTTGTTTATTTTGAGCATTAAACAATACCACCCAAAACATGAATATACATGTTATTAGGTTTTTCATTGTTCAATTCTTAAATAGTATGTAGTTTTTGATTGTAAATTTAATGTTCCTTCTAAATTATCAACAGGTGATGAAGCAATGAGGTTAACAATAACTTTTCCTGCATTGGTTAACAATAACATACTTTCACCTTCAAAGTTCTCTATATGTTCTGTAATCAATGGCGCTGTTATAGAGCCTGCACCAATAGGAATTATTATTTCATATTGAAGCTCCTCATTATCATCTAAAAATTTATATTCAGAAACAAAATTAACAGGAAAGCTATTGGTATATTTAAAATAGAATTCCGCTCTTATCAAATTGTCCACTATAAACTCATCGTTTAAAAAATCAAAGTTAGTAGTGTCGGAAACAATTATATTATTAGCTCCAATTTCTGAGAAACTTTCCGAATCTAAATTATAAAACAAAAAGTCCAATTCTACGACTGGAGTAACTAATATATCGTCTGTTTGGTCAAAATCGGTATCTTTTACACAAGCTGTAAAAAACAGCATGGCAATGCCTATTGAAAGAAGCAGGTTAGGTTTTAAATTCATAATTGTTGGGACAATTTAAATTATAACGCAATATATAACAGAAATATTACCCCTACAAATGTCTTTTTATGTCAAGTAAGTGGTCTACTATAGTATATTTCTTAGGAATAGATTCTTTTCTATAATTATAATACATCGTTTCCATACCTACATTTTCTGCGCCTAAAATATCCGCTTCAAAAGTATCTCCAATCATTATACTAGAAGAAGGACTTGCATTTGCCTTTTTTAACGCGGAAGTGAAAATTAAAGGATTTGGCTTTTTCACACCAACTTCTTCAGAAGTAGTAACTGTAGAGAAATGCTTGTTAATACCACTGTTTTTTAATTTTAAATGCTGTACATCATTAAATCCATTGGTAATAATATGAAGCGTATACTTTTCAGCTAAATAATCTAAAATCATCTCAGCACCATTAAAAAGATGGTTATCTCCAGGTAATTCCTCGATATAGGAATCCGCTAATTCATCTATCTTTTCTAATGTATAATTCAACTTGAATACTGAAAATGTTTCTGAGAGTCTTCCTCTTCTTAATTCTATTTTACTCACTTTATCTTCTCTAAAAAGTTTCCAATAACTGAAATTTATAGGCTCGTAAACATTTATAAAATCCTCCACTGCTATAGCTATGGCATGTTTTTTGAAAACCCTTTTAAAAGCTAGCATGGAGTTTTTATCAAAATCCCAGAGGGTATGATCCAGATCAAAAAAAACATCGGTAACAATTCTATTATTCATTTTTTTTTATTTTAATAAAGACTCTTTTGTTAGACTTTTAAAAAGATCTTGCCACACTTTATTAGATTTTATAGTACTAAAATCTTTATTGGAAAAAAGTATAGAGAATGTCCCATTTACTTGTTTTACAGAAGTAAATAATTCTTCAAATTTGCCTGTTATCTTCGATTTTTTATCGTCTATAAATGCGCTTGTTGCAAAAGCAATTGGATGAATTAATAAAGGAGATACAATTTCATAATCTAGGTCATAAAATAAATATGGTGTACAGGAACTAGCCCTAAACCCAGATTGATTTTCATACACCATTGAAAAATCCTCTTCCACTTCTAATTCAACTAAACTTCTATAATTATGAGGAAGGTTAACCATAAACTGTGAGTTCATAGAACTTATCAAGTTTCTATTGGTGATTTTTTCCAACTGGTTTTTCTCCTTTTTAAGAATATGAAAATCCTTTAGAGAATCTTTAGAGAAAATTAATCCAATCTGTTTATAGTCTGAAACCCTTTTAATAAGCAGTCTAAACTTTTTCTTTCTAAAATTAGTGCCTTCAATAAAATTTACTGCTTCTCCTAGTAAAAAGAAAACCGTAAGCTTTGTTTTATGTTCCTTAACCGCATTAATTATCCATTCGAAAGTATTATAAGGGTCTTCTTTAATACCTAAAACCACACCAATCCTTTTAATTGCATTTCTAAGATTAAGGTTTATTACATCTTTCACAAAGCCTGAAATAGATCTTAAAACACCTTTTTGTTTATAGGCAAACGGTTCCTGTGCATTTATCAAATTATGAACAACCATTTTTTTCCTTGGAAAAATTAATTGTGGAAATGATTTTTCTAATACTTCTTTAAACTTATAAGCCCATATATCTACCAAAGGATATTGTAATAAATCTTCCTTATAAACTAAACTTTCCGAAGCAAGAAAACGTCCTTTTTCATCTTTTACATGAGGTAAATATTCCTCATACCTACTTAGTAGATAAAAACTTGCAGAAAATATATCGAAGGGTAAGCTACTCTTTTCACTAACAGAAAAAAAACATTTGGTCTCTTCCCATTTTCTAATAGAAATATCAATACTTTCAAAACCCTGTTGTGTTAATAATCCCGAACTCTGAATAAACAATTCGTTTCCCAATGGCTTTTTTCCATAAGATAATTTAGGTCCAGAATAAGCGATAAATTCCTCTATAATATTGGTAAAACTAATTTCAATTCCCAATACTCGAAAACAGATGTGTTTAAAGGTATAGGTTATTCTATGAGTAGATTTAAGTGTATAAATTAATAACATAAATAATTTTACAGAAGACTTTCATCAGCAAAGCTAAAATACGCTTTTTCGGTAATAATTACATGGTCCAAAACTTTAATATCTAAACTTTCACCAGCTTTTTTTAACTTTTGTGTAATTTGTTTATCAGCTTGACTAGGCTTTAAAGTCCCCGAAGGGTGATTATGTGTTAATATAAGTCCTACAGCTCCTAATTGCAATGCCGTTTTAAGCACCAACCTTACATCTACCAGAGTTCCAGTAATCCCTCCTTTACTTAATTGTGATTTTTGCAATACCTTATTAGAATTATTTAAATATACTATCCAAAATTCTTCATGCGGTAATTCTCCAATTATGGGTTGCATTAATTCGAAAACTGAATTACTGGATGTTATTTTTTTCTTCTCTAAAGCTTCGGCTCCTCTACGTCTTCTTCCCAATTCTAAAGCGGCTATGATGGTTACTGCTTTCGCTTCTCCTATACCTTTAAAATCCATTAATTCGCTAGTAGATAGTTTCCCTAATTCATTTAAATTTAAGGCTGTACTTGCTAATATTCGTTTACTTAAAGCTACAGCACTTTCATTACGACTTCCAGAGCCAATTAAAATTGCAATAAGCTCGGCATTGCTCAGAGAACTCTTTCCTTTCTGAAGTAATTTCTCCCTTGGTCTGTCATCTTCACTCCAATTCTTTATGGAGAAGGATGCTTTTTTATCTTTCAAAATAATTGATTTTCTAATCAGGGAGGTACTAAAGATAATGATGTATATTTAAACTGAAAAATATTTATATGAAATCATTATTTGAAACAGAAGTATTTGAAGAAATAAAATCTAGAATTAACAAACTAGAGGAGCAAACAAAAGCCACTTGGGGAAAAATGAATGTTGGCCAAATGGCAAAACATTGTCAGGCTCCATTTGAAGTTATAAACGGCAATATTAAACCAAGTTTTAAGGTTGGCTTTTTAAAAAAATTGATGTTTTCTATGATGAAACCTATGATGTATAATGACAAGTTATGGAAGCATAATGTACCTACCGGTAAAGAGTTTATTATAGATTATGATGTTGATTTTAATCAAGAAAAAACAAACTTACTTACTTTGGTCAAGCAATTCCACGAAAGAAAAAATCAAGAAGAATGGAGTCCTCATCCCATTTTTGGGAAATTTAAAAAAGAACAATGGGGCAAAATGAATTATAAACATTTGGACCATCACTTAAGACAATTTGGAGTTTAATATTTATAATTATGTATCCACCAAAACACCATCAAACTAACGACCAACAAAAAATGATTGCTGTTATAAAACAGTATCCGTTTGCAATGTTAGCATCTGTTAAAGAAGGAAATCCTTTAATCACTCATATTCCAATTATTTACAATGAAGCTACTGGTAAATTAGTTGCTCATATAGACAAATACAATCCTCAAGTAGCAAGTTTAAAAGATGGAGCAGAAGTTACTGTTGTATTTAGAGGTCCAGACTGCTATATATCTCCAAGTGTTTATACCACAAAACAATTACCAACTTGGAATTATATCATTGTTCATATTAAAGGAATTGTTTCGTTAATAAACGATCCAGAAGAAGCAAAAGATACCATGATTGCTATGACTCAATTTTTAGAAGGAACAGATCAAAAATTTGTATTAGACAAGGATAATAGAGGAATGCGGAATTTGATTAATTATATTCAAGCTTTTGAAATAGAAATAACTCATTGGGAAGGGAAATTTAAACTTTCTCAAGACAAAAAACAACAAGACCAAGAAAATGCAAAACAGGAATTAATAAAAAAATCCCGTGAGGATATCACAGGGTTTATTGATGATTTGTATTTATAAATTAATCTATTATTTCAAATTCAATCAATCGTTTTTCCCAATAATGATATGGATTTGAAACACCAGAATATTCTCTATAGATTTCTCCTTTTTCATCAGAATAATATTGCCTATCTCTTCCTAAAAAAATATCACCTGTTTCTGGTTGAATTGCAAATATTTCGTTTTGATTGCATTCAAAAGATCCAGCAGGCATATCAATTATTTCTAGTTCTTCTATTAAAACTCCATAGGTATCCCCCCAAACATTATCAGAAATTAAATATTCCTCAAAATTTTCATTTGAGAATAAAAAATGATGGTTATCATCTATTAAATACCCCAACGAATCTCTTTTGTTTATATAGGTAATTCCATTTTCTGGTGCACAAGGAGGGAAATTATTCTCATTCCCTGTAGTAGTGCTTTTAAAAACATAAAAAGTTTCTTCATCTATTATTGTTGTTTCAATAATTTCCACTTCTTCAATGACCCCAGTAGTTTCAAACTCTTCCGTTTGACCTATTCTCTTAAAATATTCATACTTCCAAGTATTGCCTATTTTTAAGGCATAGAAATTCTCGACAACTTCTTGCTCTTCTGTTGAGGAATCGTCATCATTATTACAAGAAATAAAAAATAGGGATAGAAATAAACTTACATAAAAAACTCTTTTCATAATTATTTGGATTTGGTTAATAAGAGTAGTTTTTAGTATAAGCTAGTAGTGTTTATAACAAAAAAACGAGTTAGGATTGTATTTAGTATTTCTTAAGAAATTAAACTTTTCACCTCTTCTAAATCTAATCCTCCATAATCTCCACTACTCATTAATAATAATGAAGTGTTTTCAAATTGTTGCGAAAACAAAAAGTCTTTAAATTCAGTAGGATTGGTATATATAATTAGATCTTCTCTTTGAAAAGCGTCCTCAATTTGCTTTGCCGAAATTTCCTTTAACTTTTTAATTTCAACTGCATGAGGAGAATAAAACACCACTGCTTCATCTGCAGCATCTAATGCGCCTTTGTATTCGGTTAAAAACTCAGGATTCAAACTACTATAAGTATGTAGCTCCAAACAAGCAATTAATTTTCGATCTGGGTATTGGTTTTTTAATGCCTGCGTTGTTGCCAAAACTTTTGAAGGAGAATGTGCAAAATCTTTATAAGCAATATTAGTTTCGGTTTCTGCAATTTTCTCTAATCGTTTACTAGCCCCTTGAAAAGTTGAAATCGCCTCATAGAAATCGTCTTCATCTACTCCCATTTGCTGGCATATCCATTTGGCGCCAGCTAAATTATTCAAATTGTGTTTTCCAAATATTTCTATCGGCATGGGACCTTCTTCGGTTTCTAATAAAGTAGTTCCATTTTCCACTGTATAATTAGGGGTCTGATAAGGGAATTTTCTAATGGTGTTTTCTGAGGCTTCTACCACATCCTTCACCTCAGCATCTTCTATATTATAGGTTATACTTCCCCCTTCCACAATGGAATCTACAAATATGGAGAACTGTTCTACATATCCTTTATAAGTAGGAAACACATTTATATGATCCCAAGCAATTCCACTAATTAAAGCAATATTGGGTTTGTATAAATGAAATTTTGGACGTCTATCGATAGGAGAACTCAAGTATTCATCCCCTTCTAAAACAATAAAATCATTTTCATCTGTAAGTTTTACCATCACATCAAAACCTTCTAACTGTGCGCCAACCATATAATCCACTTCTCTATTAAAATAATGCATTACGTGAAGAATCATAGAAGTGATAGTTGTTTTCCCATGACTTCCGCCAATAACAACTCTGGTTTTATTTTTAGATTGCTCGTATAAAAATTCTGGATAAGAATATATTTTAAGTCCTAATTCTTGTGCTTTTAATAATTCAGGATTATCCGCTTTGGCATGCATTCCTAAAACAATCGCATCTAAGTTTGAAGTGATTTTTTCTGGAAACCAACCCATAGTTTCGGGTAGAATTCCTTGCGCTTCTAATCTACTCTTTGATGGATTAAAAATTTCATCATCACTACCAGTAATCTGATCTCCTTTTAAATGTAATGCTAGGGCTAAATTGTGCATGGCTGATCCGCCAATAGCTATAAAATGTATTTTCATTTATATAAATTCTTTTCATGGTAAAGATACATAATTAGGTAGTTTCTATGCCTCAACTTGATACATAAACACATCAATAATATTAATCAAAATCACAAATTTAATATCAACTTCTTTTCTTTATGTGCGAGTTTAAATTCGGGTTGTGTTTCTAGTGCTTTGTTAATCCATTGAAGGGAATTAATCTTATCCTCTTTATGCTTATAGATTTGAGCAAGTCTTAATAAAGCCCATTCCATGGAAACCTCATCATCAGAAGAAAAATTTTCTATGTATTTTAATAACCCTTTCTCTCCTTTCACTAAGTCTATATTAAACAATGCAGATACTTCTCCTAATTGATAATTAAGATTGTTTATATCCAGTTTTTTGTTAGCTTCTTCAATAGTAGAAATAGCTTTTTGAGCTTCTTTATTCTTTTTATAAAAAGAGATTAGTTTATTAAAACAAGTTATGGAACCTCCAACTTCAATTGCTTTTTTGTAATTCTCTTCGGCTAGTTTAGTTTCATTATCATATTCATAAACATAACCTTTAGATAAATAGCCATCTACTGGCGAAAGGATTTGTAGTTCATTAGAAAATGCTAAAGCTTTTCTTATACTTCCTCCAAAAATTCCAGGTAATTCAGTATAATAAACTACCAATGCCCAACGAGAATCTATGTGTGTGGCATCTAATTTAGCAGCTGTTAAAAACTCTTCTTTGACGTCATTCATCATAAAAAGAGCAAATATTTTATAATTACTTAACGCATTTCTCCCTAAGGCTTCTCCATATTTATAATGGTAATTTGCATTATCTATATCTAATTCTAGAAGCTGTTCAAAAATAAGTGCGGCTTCTTCCCATTTATTTTGTATCGCATAGGTATTACCTAATTCTTCTAATGCTTTTATTTCTTCAACTAAAGATTGTCCAAAAGCGCAAAACGGAAATAATAGGATTAATAAATATTTAATCATTTTACGATTGTAAATTACTGTATTAACAATTATGTTGATATATATTAATAAATCTCAAAATTACAGTTATATAATTTATTATCTTTCAATTCTAATCTTAATATAAAATATTATGAATTCAAAAGTTTTTATGGTTATCAGGATTATTTTTGCTTTGGCATTATTATTTTTTGGGGCAAATAAATTATTTCATTTTATGGATCCACCTCCTCCTCCAGAAGAAGCGATGGGTTATTGGACTGCACTTACCGTAACAAAAACCATGACACTAGTGGCTATTGTTGAAATTATTGCCGGTTTAAGCTTAATTTTAAATAAATATGCTGCACTTATGATGCTTATTTTAATGAGTGTTTCTATAAACGCAATATTATATCATGCTACTTTAGATTCTGCAAGTATAGCTATGGCTGTAGTTTTATTACTGCTTAACATCCTTATGTTATATAATTATAAGGACTCCTATAAGGAATTACTTAAATGATGAATTAAAGAGGCGAAAGCCTCTTTTTTATTTTTTGGGAGGAAACCCTTTTAAAATCTTACTAATAAGTTCAAAATAATAATCATCCTTTTGTAATGGACTAGCTTTTACTTTTAACTCATCACTTCCTACGGCCTGCCAAACTAGCTTATCTTCTTTTTCATCGATAAAATCAAAAGTCAATTTCTGATTGATTATATCTCCACCAACAGGAACACCACCACTTACACCAACACTTCCATTATTTCCGCCTCCGCCCATACCAAACCCGATAGTAGTATTGGACTGACTTAAAAATTCTTTAGCAAAAAAGTTGATTAAAATTTGAGGAGATGAACTCTTTTCAAAACCTTGAGATTGCAAAATACTATCTGTAGCTTTCATAATTCGCATGTTATCCAAATTACTAAGTCCAGAATTTATATTGGGGTAAAAATCATAAGTCTTATAAACCGAAAATTCAGTTTGAGAATCGTAATCATAATTAACTGTTGCTCCACAAGAAACAAGTAGTACAGAAGTAACTAGAATAATTAAAATTTTCATTGCTTTTTTTCTTAAATATAAACAATTACAAGAAAACTATAATAATTATTCTTTTATAATTTTTATGGTACTACTTTCTTTATCTGTTTCAATAACTACAAAATAAATCCCATCAGATAAGCTTGAAAAATCGATTTTTTCATTTGTAGTTTCAAAAAGTTTTTTACCAATTAAAGAAAAAACAATGGCTTTATTATAAGTAAAATACTCAGATACATTAATGGTAAGTATTTCAGAAACTGGGTTGGGATAATATAAAAGTTGACTAGCCAATGAAGTCTCATTTGTATCTAATTTTGGATCATTAAAACCCTCTTGACAACTTAATTCAACCTCTTCTTCAGAATTACAACCCGGTGCATTATTATGAATGACTTTATATACTGTAGGTTCATTAATTATAGCACAAATTAAAGGATAGTTGCAAACTTCAAGGCTATCGTTATTTATCATTATTAGATCATCTAGTTCATTTGGAGAAATATAACTAATGTGCTCTAAATTGTTTAAGGCTGGGTTATCATTTATTAATATTCGTTTTGTTACTTTATTTAAACTTTCCAATCCTTTTAAAGTAAACATATTATTATTTTCATAAATTTCTAAATCCTCAATATCTGTAATATTAATTAGGCCATACATTGTGGTTAGTCCGTGATTAAACCCAACTCTTAATTTTTTATTTACTGTATGAAGACTATTTAAACCAATCAAGTTTTCTAAACTTGGGCATTCAATTATATATAAATTTTCTAATGTTTCAATATTACTCAAAGCAAATATATTTTGTAATTGATTATTAGAAGTAATATATAAAGACCCACCAATTTTTTCTAAATTGGCTAATTCATCTAGGTTAGTTACTGGTTCATTATCAATATTTAAATCTCCAGTTATTATATTTAAATTTTCCAAACCAGTAAGAGAAGTCAATCCATTTCCTCCTAAAGACAAAGAATTTAATATTTCAATAAAACTTAAATCACTTATATCAATAAGGCTGGAATTGCCAAATAAATTTATATTGTTAATAGACTGAATAGCATTCATTCCGGATAAATCTATTAAATTGACATTTATAAATGCTTCAAATCTATTCATAGTCTGTAAAGAGTTCAAACCATATAAATTTTGGAGTTTCACATTACCCCAAATTGCCAAATCAGAAATTTCTACTAAATTATGGAGTCCTAAAAAATTTTCAATCTGGGTATTTACTATAAATATTTCTTGGGCACTTGTGATTAATGAAAGTCCAAATAAATTGTTTACAGGCCCATTCTGCTCATTTATTTTTAGCTCATGTGTTAGTACAGTACAATTTGGATAACTAATTGCAAAATTATCAATCTCAGCTTGAGAGGATAAAATGATGTTTGTTGTTGGGCATTGACCAAAGACCACTACCACTGAAAACAATAAAGTAATAAGTAGAGTAATTTTTTTCATAACAATTATTTTTACTTAAATAAAAATTTGATTAACGTTTAAAAATACAAATAACGTTCACATAAACAACAATTATGGAGTAGTCTAATAGATTTTTGTGGTAGACTGCTGAAATTTTGTTGTCAATGACTCATTATTTCAAACAGAGAATAAACTTTTGGGTGAATTTCTATTCTTTTTTACCTATAATGGCCTATTAAAAGTATATTCATTTTATTTCCAATATGAAAATTTCCAATTTCAATTATCTAAATATACAAAAAAAATGTTCCTCATGTGTAAATGAAGAAGCCAAATATTGATTTCCATTTATCACATTATTTTAATTCCGTATTATAATCACATTTTAAATATACTCAGTGACCTACTATTGATTCAACATTCCCCAAAGTTTATCTTTGAGTTCCATTAAGCCTTGTTGTGCAACTGAAGAGAAAAACACATAAGGTATGTCTTTAAAATCAACATCTAGTTCCTGTTTCATTTCTGCCTTAAGCTCATCATCCAACATATCGCATTTTGAAATAGCTATCAATCTGTCTTTATCTAACATTTCAGGATTGTAACGTCGAAGTTCATCCAATAAAATCTCGTATTGCTTTTTAATATCGTCTGCATCAGCAGGAATTAAAAATAACAAGGTAGAATTACGCTCAATATGTCTTAGAAAATAATGCCCCAATCCTTTTCCTTCGGCAGCCCCTTCAATAATTCCAGGAATATCTGCCATAACAAATGTTTGATGATCCCGATATTTTACAATTCCTAGATTGGGTTTTAAAGTGGTAAACTCGTAGTTAGCAATTTTAGGTTTTGCTGCAGTAACCACAGAAAGTAAAGTGGATTTTCCTGCATTAGGAAATCCTACTAAGCCTACATCTGCTAATACTTTAAGCTCTAAAGTAATATCTATCTCAACTCCTTCTAGTCCAGGCTGTGCATACCTTGGAGTTTGACGTGTAGCACTTTTAAAATGATCGTTTCCTAAACCACCTTTTCCTCCTCTGGCAATAATAATTTCTTGCCCTTTTTCAGTAATTTCGAGTATAACTTCTTGGGTTTCTGTATTTCTAACCACAGTTCCTAAAGGCACGTCTATAATTACATCTTCTCCATCTGCTCCCGTACTGGTTTGTTTACTACCAGCTCCTCCCTGTCCAGCCTTAAAATGCCTTTTAAACTTTAAGTGATATAAGGTCCATAGACTTTCATTGGCTCTTAAAATAATATGACCTCCACGTCCACCATCTCCTCCATCGGGTCCACCCTTTGGAATATATTTTTC
>CAJXYJ010000021.1 GCA_913063255.1 uncultured Flavobacteriales bacterium
TTAATTCTATTTCAGGAATCATTTAATTTCCTTTTGGTTTTATTAATATATTTTTCAACATTCTCTCGATCTATAACCGTAGTAATCTCTTTGCTTAGTGCCTTTTCAAATTTAGTTAAAGCAGCTTTATAGTTTTTATTATTATAGTAATAAGTTCCTACAATATAATAAACTTCCCAAAAATCGGGATTTAAGGTAGTGAAAGCCTCTAACTTTTCTAAATCGAAAGGTTCTTTGTTTTCGATGGCTAGTTCTAATTTCCTTCTTTCTAATTTATATTTTTCATAATTATTAAAAGCAACCGAATTGATAAAAGGATCTTTTTCAATTAAATCTAAAGGCAAGGATAAGGTGCTATTTTTTTTATTTGCATTTGCAAAAACACTATCCAACTGAAAGGCCACAAATTCTCCTAATTGATATGGATTGGCAGAAACCCATACCTTTTTATTTGAGGGTTGAAAAACAATTCCATGATGTGCCAATAATTGGTTAAGAGCTTTTTCATTTCCATAACCAATTTTTAAATCTTGAAGACCTTCTTTGTTTCTTAAAATATCCACTGCTTTTTGGGGAGTAACTTTATCTTTTTCGGCGAGTAATTCTTCCATTCGGTCAAACCTATATTTTGAATGACTTTCTAATATTGCCTTTATATTATTATCATCGTCTTTATAAGCTTCACTTTGAAAATGATTAGAACAAATTAACTTTGAAGAATTCTCTACTTCAAATACGTCAAAATTATCAGGAGACATTTCAATAAGAATCGCCTTATTATCTATAGCAGATCCCACCATTATGGCTTCAGAAACAAAAACCTCTCTTTGCTTAGCAATTATTATGGCCTCTTGTATCGTGGAAGCATATTGTAATATTTCTCTAGTCACCAAAGAAATTGGCGTTTTAGCAAGCATGGGCACATCAGACTTACCAGCGTTAATAGTTACCGTTAATCCTTTTTCATTCATACCCGACATTACGCCTATCATTCCCGCCCAAGAAACTGCCATAAATTTATAGCCTTTTTCCGGCTGAATAAAAGATATGAGTTTTTCTTCAGCAAAATCATCACCAGCATAAAAATCAAAATTTCTGGCAATTAATAGATTCCCATCGGGAGTGTTTTTTCCCCAAACAGCAAAGGACGAACATCCAACCAAGGCTAAATCTTGAAGCGCATGTCCAATATCATGGGCTCCATGTAGAAATAGAGTTTTTAAATAATTACTGCCAAATAAGTCATTATTAGTGGAGCCATATTTTGAAATTCCATAAATTTCCGCTTTATATTCTTCGGTTACATGAAGGTACATTTTACGTCCATACCAAATTAAAAACTTACGAAGAAGATTTTGTTTAAACTCTGAAGGAACCATTGTTTTTACCTTTTCAAAGAATATGTCTTCTTGGCTTACCATTAATTCTTCAGTTAAAACTCCAATAGTATTCCCTAAATCATAAGGATTATTTCCAAAAGCGACGAGTTCCCACTGTCCAAATTCATTTTTCCGAAGGCTACTCTTATCTTTAAAAAATAAGGTGTCATTTAAAGTAATTCGAGGCTGTTCATTTAATGCATAAGAGCTTAGATCAGGTAAATCGTTTAGTGATTTTTTAGTTCCACAAGAGAAAAATACAATTGATATAAAAACTAAAATTACAAAACCATATGCTCCCTTTAGTCTTTGCATTATTATAAGGATGCTTTAATAGATTGCATTAGTTTTTCTTTTCCAATAATATGAGAACAAGTTAATACGGCAGAAATAGTAACTCCTAAAATACCGTGCATATTCACACTTTGTCCTGTAAAGAATAATTTTTTAGCTTTGGTTTTAGGAGATAGAAATGCCATCATTGGATTATCCGCATCCTTTTCATAACCATAAATAGCACCATCATTAGAGCCAATATAGTCACGATAAGATAAAGGAGTTGATGCATGTACCGATAGAATACAATCCCTAATATTTGGATACTTTTTTTCTAGTTCGTTTATAAATATCTCAGATTTTTCTTTTTTAAATTTTTCGTAAGCTTCTCCCCTTTCAGATTCCTCAGCGACCGTATTAAAGGTGTCCTTCCATTGTGCAACCTCATCAAATTTCATATATGCCATAGCGGTTAAATTGTTACTCCATTCGTCCTGATTTTTCCGAACCCCCATAGATAACATATATCCTTCAGGCCAAGAAGACTCTGAATATTCTTGTGCATCCCAAACTTTATTTGGGTTTTTAAAATGGTAATTATTATGATTTATATATTTAAAGGTTTTCGGCTTAAAAACAATATAGATACTAAAAGCAGAGATCATACTTTTAATTGATTTTATTCTGTTCACATAAGATTTTCGCATACCCTTTCCATCTAACATTTTAACGGTTAATTTTGGCTCAATATTCGAAATAAACAGATCGGCTTTTATTTCTTTTCCATCTTTAGTGATTACAGAAGACATATCCTCTCCCTCAAAACCAAACCGAACTACTTCTTGGTAATTATAGACCTCTCCTCCAAACTCCTTGATTCGTTTAATTAACAACCTAGAAATTTGACTTCCCCCATCTACACATCTCCAAGAACTTCTTATGTATGAATTTACAGATAAGGCATGTACATATAGCGGTGTGTTTTTTTTTCCAGCATATAAAAAATTGGAGCCAGCTAAAACTGCTTTTAATAAATCGTTATTTGTGATGGAGTCTAAATAATCTGAAATCTTAATATTTAAAACATCGATAGAATACCCTTCATTACTGGCATCTAAATTGTACAATGGGAAATTTCTACATACTTCTTGAATTTTTTCACAGTAAGCATGGATAGCTTTTCTTTCTTCCGGAAACTGAGATATAAGAGATTTAGAAAAACCTTCATATCCTTGTGCGTGAAAATATTCCTCTTTATCATCATCAAAAGTGATACTATCAAAACAATCATCATCCAACTTAAGGAGTTTTAGCTCCTTCATAATTCCTAGATAAGTGAAATATTGATTCAAATTTTCACCTTCTCCTAAACTTCCAATATAATGTACTCCAGTATCAAAAATGTTTTTGTTCCTAACAAATATTTGCAAATTCCCACCATACTGTTTGTTCTTTTCCAAAACGCAAACACTATACCCATGACGTGCTAAGATATTGGCAGACACTAATCCTCCCAACCCACTACCAATTATAACTACATCGTATTTATCCTTCATTATATATTTTCTATTAAATGCAATAGCATTGTTTTTCTAAAAATATAATATTCTCTATTTCTTTACTAATAGTAAACCCATTTGCTATTATTTCTTCAAGAGAATAAGCTGGATTAACAACAATAATATTTTTCAGATTACAGAATTTTGAAATGTCTATAACTTTTTCACTTTTAGTATTGGATAAAATTAAAGTTTGAAAAATGGATTTCTCTAATTCTTCAATTTCTGAAATATAATTAACGTTCCTTTTCTTACTGGTGTAACAGTTTCTTGCCACCTTTTGTTTGGCTTCTTCTGCTATAAAAGAAGTGATTTTTCTATCTATAAAATTTGAAACTAAAAGTATATCTAATTGTCCATAATCCTCACCTATATGAAGAATTTTAGATCGAATTGAAATATTATTATTTAAAATATAATATGCCTTTTTATTTCTTTCAAAATCTTCTTTCACCAGCGAAATAATTCTTGGATCTTTATATTTATAATTTGAAAATAGAATTCTTTTATAATAGTCTTCATTTTCGCATTCTTCTCGAAAGCTTAAAAAACTATTTTTATAAAATGCACTAATATTCTTTGTTCGCTCTCTATCTGTTTCCCCAAAATTAGTGCTGTTATAAGGTATTCTTTCTCCAACTTTAACAGTAATTTCCCCAGAATGAATCATAAAATCTCCTTTTGGCATAACCTCGGAATTTCCATGAATATAAATAGGTAAAATATCTATTTTTAATTGCTGTTGCAAGAAAAATGCTCCCTTATGAAAACGTCCCATTTTATTTGTAAACGATCGTTTTCCTTCAGGAAATACACAAAGCATATACCCTTGATTTAATTTTTTTTGCAAATGATTAACACTACCATCCACTCCAGTAGAAACAGGGTAATAATCCAATACACGTGCTAAAGTTCCAAAAATTGGAGATTTATATACCCAATCGTTAACCATAAAAATAATATTTGAAGTTAAGGAGCTAATAGATATAGTATCTAAAGAGGAGGAATGATTAGAAATAATTAAAGCTGGCTTTTCAAAAGTTTCATTTACATTATTTATTACTCTTTTTTTAGCCAAATAATGATTGTTTAAAACCTGAGTTGCAAAAACAGCAATTTGCTTGTGCATCCATTTATATTTTTTCTTTTTAGAAACAGGAATGATTTGAAGAATTGTGAGACTAAAAAGTGACAATGACATACCGCCTAAGGCATAAAAAGCTAGTAAAAACATGGAACGAATAAACAGAATAACATTTATGGGAGAGTATCCCCTTTTTGCTCGATTACTTATAAATATTTGAAATAATTTAGGTTGGATGGTAAAGGCTACAAAAGCGGTAATTAAAATCCCTATTAAGCTTACTACAGACATGGAATATATTGCAGGATGCTTCGCGAATATTAACACTCCAACTCCTAAAACAGTAGTAATTACAGATAATAATATAGAAATTTTATAAGTCCTAATTTCTTTAGAGCCATAGGTATAATCTTTTCGCAAAGCATTGGTCATAAAAATGCTATAATCAATTCCTAAACCAAATATAAAACTGGAAATTATAATATTAAAAACATTAAACTCTAGATTAAAAAGACCCATAACACCTATAGTTAATAACCAGGTAAAAGCTATGGGAATACTAGTGATAAGGGTAAGAGAAATGCTTCTGTAAAACAATAATAGAACAAGAACTACAGCGATAAATGAATAAAGGATTAGCTCGTTAAAATCATTTTTTAAGTTTCCTAAAAAAGTCTCATTAATTTGCCGCCTGTCTATCAACATCACATTTTTCTTATCCTTAAAAATATTTAATACGCTTTGAACATTTTCCTCCTTTACTTTAACCAATGAGGTTACGGTTGTAAAACCTGGACTAACATTTATATAATCGCTTATTAGAAATGTTTTTATAGCCTTATAATTCTCCAAACTAATGGTCTTGAAATCTTTGGAAACGAGTGTATAAAACTGATGGAATGTTGTGGGCTTAAAGCCTAAATTATTTCCACTTTCAATTAAATGATTTTGAGTAGAGGATTTGACGTTTTCAGTCCAAAAAGAATTCCATAAGTCAATTTTTTGTTGTTGTACTTCCTTAGATAAAACAAGTGCACCAATAGAACTGAAATTATAAATCTCCCCTTTGTTTTTTAAATCAATTAAACGACTGTAAACACTATCATTTACCAATAATGCCTTGTCTTTATCATCAGCGTAGGTTGTTATATATAAAGACTTAGAGGAGAAGTTTGTTAACTTGTCTAGTTTTTCTTCGGCAGCTTCTAAAGCTGGTGGCACAAAATTTAATGTGGTTAGATCGTTATTAAAAGAAACCTTTTTATTAGTAAAAATACTTATAATAAACACCAGAATTATAAGCCCTAAAGCCAACTTGCTCTTATGGAAATTAAAGGAGGCAACCCTATCTAAAACGGTAGCCCTTTTCTCTTTCTTTTCTGAAGTTTTATATACTTGTGGGATAAACAAAAGTGCAAATATGGAAGCGCCCAATACACTTATAGCTGCAAATATTCCAAGATCTTGTAGGGCCTGAGAGTTTATAAACAACAAACATAAAAAAGCCAAAGCTGTAGTAAGGCTGCTCATTAATATAGGCTGTGCAACATCTCTATATAATTCCTTTACGCTATTATTATTTCTTAAATGTGTTAGAATGTGTAGAGAGTAATCTATTGTAATTCCTAGAAGAACAGATCCCAATCCTAATGAAATAGCAGAAATTTTATCTCGTATTACTAATAGAAATACTCCTGCTAATAAACCCCCAATAATGGTGGGAACAAATAACACGATGGGAATGCTTAATTTTTTATAGAAAACAATAAGTATAAGCATTAACACCGTAAGTGAAATGCTTACAGTAAACTGAATGTCATTTTTAATTTGTCTTGCATTTGCTACAGCAATAATTATACCTCCAAAATATTCGCTTTGTACTTTAGTATTAAAACGATCGTTCAACTTTTCTTGAACGGCATATAATTGATCTACAAACTCACTATTATTACTGGTTTCACTCGATTCTAATTTAGGAGTGATAAACAATAAAATGTTTTTTTTATTCTTGGTAACTACAAAGCCATCTTCTACAATAAATTCATCACCTATATTAAGCGATTGCATCTTTTTTAATGCAATAAAAGAAAGCCCCAAAGGGTCTTTAATAATGGTGTTTTTAGTAATGATTCCCGAAGGAGACAGGATAGACTTATAATTAGCTACTGTAATTGCATCAATACTATCTGCAGTTAATTTTTTTCGAATATCATTATAATCATTTTCCTCTAGAAATAACGGTAAATTTTGATATACAAAATCCATAGTTTCCAATACATCTTCATCACTTACCTTCCCCTGAATATTCTCTATAAATGCATCAGAAGTCACTAAAATACTATCGATAAATTGGCTGGTATAGTTGGTTAAATCTTCAAATGTTCCGTCGGCTTGTAATTGAATATTAACTACCAACTTATCTGAAAACTTTGCAGATTTTAATACTTTTTGTAATTCTTTAGTGTCCTCACTTTCTGGAATTAATTTTGAGATATCTTCTTCAAAATCAAGCTTAGAAACTAAAAAAATCAATCCAAAAACAAATAACAATAATACGCCTAAGCTCCATACTTTCCTGGAAGCTATAAAGGAGTATATGTTATAAAAGAAGATATCCAATTACGCTTATTTTTTCTTTTGAAATAGTTTAAGGGTAATATACCCTATTCCACCTGAAAGTATTGATGCTCCAAATGCAAAAACAAAACTACCTACAATATACGTTTTAAGACTTTTTAATAGCTCAAAATCTCCATTAAAATCTTCAAAGAAAAAACTTTTTTCTTCCCCTAACAATAAAGCACCAATATGGAGGCTAATCCATAATATAAATGGAATAAATGGAGGAAGGCTCACATTAGAAAAAGCAAATGCGATTGCTTTGTTTAATTTAAAAAAGACAGCAAGAGTTAACACTAATAATGTATGTATTCCCCATAACGGAGAAAGACCAATAAACACCCCTAATGCAATGGATTTTGCTTTAGTCTCTGGTGTATCATGACTAGCTAATAAATCTTCCTTAAAAAACCGCTTTATTCCTTTTTCTTGAAATTTTCTAAATAAATTTCGAGGCTTAATGAACAAAAAAGTAACCAAAACAAACCAAGTATTCAATATACTAATTCTAGCAAAATCTTTAAACGGTCTAAAATGTGAAACCCGTTCACTCTCATCGTATAAAACTTTTATAGGGACATTTTTAACGGTAATTCCTCTCCAAGCTGCTTTTACAATATTCTCAATTTCAAACTCAAACTTGCTTGTGTAAAATTTTATTTTATTGATTTCTTTTAAGGGATACATTCGATAACCAGATTGGGTGTCACTTAACTCTATCCCTGTTTCTAATCGATACCAAAAATTGGAGAATTTGTTTCCGAAACTACTACCTCCAGGAACACTTTCATGCTCCATATTCCTTGCTCCAATCAATAATATGTTTTTGGTTTCTGAATTTTCTAATGCATCGATAAACACCGAAATATCTTCTGGAAAATGCTGCCCATCACTGTCGATTGTAATGGCATATTCAAAACCAGTTTCTTCAGCTAGTTTAAATCCAAGTCTTAAGGCATTTCCTTTTCCTTTATTTTTTGGAATATGAATTTGTTCTAAACTCGGGTATTCTTCTAGTATTTGAGAGGTCGTATCTGTAGAACCATCGTTTATAATGATAACGCTTTCTGTGTATTTTAAAACACCATTTATTACTCTTTTTAAAGTACGATCATTGTTATATGTTGGGATCAACACACAAACTTTTAAACCAATTATTTTTTGTTGTGTAGTTATTTTATCAGACACTTAAATTAATTTATTAACACCATTAAGCTAATTCTATTTAGTCCTTCTTTCATTTCTCTCTTTATCTAACAATAACTTATGGTATTGTTTTAATGCTTTATAAAGTATTGTCGCATTATCATAGCCTTTTACTCTTATTACCAATTTATGCTTTTCCCAGAGATCTTTCTTTTCCTTTACTAAAATAGAAACCCAAATATTTAGAAAAACCACCTCATCATCACGTTTATCAATCTGTCCAAACCTATATACTTTTGAAAAATCATATAAAATCCCCTTATCTCCTTTTTTCTCAGATTTATTCATAATAATTAGCCTGAGAAAATCGCCTTCATAAACTGCCTTATACTTTTTTTTCTCACTTGAGTTTTCCCAATAGGTATAGTTATCAAAATACTCTTTTACCAAATTTTTTGTTTCTTCTAAACTTTCAGAATTATCTTTTATAGTCGTATAAATTTTTACTGAACCGTCTTCATATCTTATTTCAGCAACATCACTAATTTTAATATTAAAAACAGAACCTTTTAAATTGTTATATTTATGATATTTAACAAATTTACTGCCAACCTCTTCTACTTTAGACTCAATCTTATCGCCATTAATTTTCACAATAACATCTTGAGCATAAGTTGTTAGAATTGATAAAAACAACAATAGGTTTAAAATAATTTTCATAATAATATTTTAATTAAATAAGGCCTTTTCTGTTTCTGTAAAAGACTTAGAATGCAAGATAAAACCCTTTATATAACTTTTCAATTTACTAGATGTAATTTGATTATAATGATCTAAAATATATTGCTTGTCTTCGGGTATATTTTTACGATATTTCAACACTTTTGGTGTGTTTTCCTGAACTCCTAAGCGAATGCATCGTATTTCAATATTATCAGGATCTTCGACAACTGCATACTCAATAAGTGTTGCCCCTTTTTTGAATAATTCCTTTTTATCTTTTGTGCTTTTTGCAAATTTTGCATTTAAGGTAGTTACAGCACCCTTATACGCAACCAGAATTTTCGCATCACTTTTGTTTATATCAGCCAAATCATGAAACAACTTCTCTGCATTTTCTTTACTATGCACGGCATTTATATAATCTTCTCTTATTTTAGTTAAGTCTGGTGCAACTAAAAAAAGTGTTGTGAAAAACAGGACAAATAAAAGCTTCATTTAATCTATAATTTTATATTTAGCGTTTAATTTTAAAGCTAGAGAATCTTCAAAATAAGAACTATTCTTAATTTTTAATATTCCCTCCTCTTCAGAATATGCAATATTAATTATCAAATCAGGATTGACATTTGGGTTTATCTTAGCCATAAACTTTATGTTTGTAGAGGTCTGAAGGAATAAATTTTTATCCAACACTTTTTCTGTAATTTCCTTAATAATTTGCATCATACAAACCCCAGGCATTATAGGGTTTCCAGGAAAATGACCCTTAAATATTTCATGATTAGCATTGAGTTTTATCCCTGCTATAATCTCTGAATCGGTATTTTTTAAAGCCTCTATTGTATATAATCCTTCTATTAGCATTTTTATTTTTTTGCGAACTTTTTTAGCTCTATTTGTAAATTAATGTGGTGGTGATTAATCCATATAGTATTCGCCATACCATCGATAATTTCTTTATAAAGCACTTCCACATTTTGCTTAGATTTAGAAGTGTTTACTATCTTGTCTAAAGTATGTGTTTTTTTATTAATAAAATAAAAATTAGACCGTTTATCATCACTTGTTTTAAAAACTAATTCATCATCAAGATCATATTGCACCTCTACTTTTGCTTTTTCTGAAATCAATAATTTAAAATCTTTTTGAAGTGTATTTACGATCATCTTTTTGTCTAAATCTTCCACAATAAAATTCTTCTTAAATATGTCTTTTTGATATAAAAAATCGAATAATTTATTTCCAAACTCTGTTGTAAACACTACTCTATGTTCTTCTTTGCCTATTTTTTTAATGATAAGTATGCCCCCAAATTTATGGCCGTAAACATCTATTTTGGCTTTGTAAACATAATCTGTTGTTAGCTCTGAAAAATAACTGTTTTCAATATATTTTTGAGTGGATTCAGATTTTACCCAGTCTTTTGTCATTTGCAATGCACAAGAAGTCTGCAGTAGAAATATTAAACTAATTAGTAAAAACCGCATCACTAATTTTGCTATTTACAACTCTGTTGGAGAATACAATTCTAGTATAATCTTGTGAAGGTTCTATCATTTTCACCTCTAAAACTGCTCCATCATTTTTATTAAAATGCAATTCGAAAACTGCTATCATTTTTGCCAATTTCTTATCTGTAGAAACAAATATTACTTTGTTAAAATCTGGGGTTGAAGAATAGGAAACATCAAAAGTTTCATCATCAAACATGTCTCCTGTAACACTATTAATAATAAGCTCATTCAGCTTTTTAAACAATTTACTTGAGCCCATTTTAATATTGCTTTTCGTGCCATCATCATTGATTAACAATTGATCTTCTTTAAAAATAACACTGTAGGAATAGGGTTCTGTATATTCCCATTTTACCCAATTAGGAGCCTTAAAAGCCATATTTCCTGAAGTTTCAATATCATTTGTTAAAAAATCTAAGTGCTTGTATTGTATAAAGTCGGCTGTTATGCTTTTTGTATTGTCTGAAACTTCGGTTATTTGAGCCCTAAATGAATTGATTTCGGATAAACTCATTTCTGTTTCTTGAGCTGACACACTCATAGAACCAATTAATAAAATGATGATAAATATATAATTACGCATATGCTTTAAGCTTATGAAGTTGATCTATTGTAATCGATTTCAATTTTCCATTATTTAAAAATACCAATAATTGTTCCAAGACTTCCACTGTTTTTTGGCTGGTGTCATGAAGTAAAATTACATCTCCTTTATTAATATTTTTTGTAATCTTTTTAAATATCTTTTCTTTAGAAATCTTTGTAGTGTCCAAAGATCTTATACTCCATCCAATTGCAGTTAATTGTAAAGATTGTACTGCCTTAGCTATTCTGGGGTTTGTAACCCCAAAAGCAGGTCTAAATAAATTCATTTTTAGTCCAACTAAATCTTCTACAATAGCTTGAGTTTTCTTTAAATCTGAAAGAACTTCATTCGTTTTTAAAAATCCCAAATTGTTAGAATGCGAATAGGTATGATTCCCTATAGTATGCCCTTGATGTATGATATTTTTCAGAATTTCCTGTTGACCTTCTACTTGTTTTCCTATTAAAAAAAAAGTTGCTTTAGCGTTATATTGATTTAAGAGTTTCAACACTTTGGGTGTAAATTCAGAATGAATCCCATCGTCAAAAGTTATAGCTATTGCATTTTCATTTATATTATAATTATGATGTTTTGCTTTTAAAAAATAATTCCAACGAATATGAAAAGATCCAATTATAGTAAGAGTTAACCATATTACTACAAGGAATAGAAACCATAAAAAAGAAATTGAAAATAGTACTTTTAGTAGTATAAATACCAGTAAAAGAAAAACTGTAACTCTATTTACATTTTTATAAATTAGCATGATTTCAGTAAAACAAAACTGTGATTTTCGCCTCGATACTGATTGTAAAGTACTACATTTTTAATAGAACCCGATTCAATTTCATTTAACTGAATATTCTTAGGAACCTTTTGACTTTTAATCAAAGTACATGCCGTCCACATTCCAAAAGCAGAGGCTGTATTATACTCTCCAGAAAAATGTTTGTAATACACCTGTGTGGTATTTGCTAAAAGGGTGTTTTGTAATGTAGTATAATAAGAATCATAATCCACATCTCCATTTAATCCTAATACAACGACATCTATATCTGAAATAGTAAGATTATTATCCTTCAGAAAAACTTCTAATTTTTGTGCAACTTCGTTTTGTTCGAGTTTATTATAAATTACAACATCTTTTAATTGTGCATAACAATTGTCCTTCTTTTTATCTCCTAATACAAAAAACTGAGAACCTTCACTGTATATAGCACCTTTAGTTTTAGATTTTAAAAGACTATTTTTCAAGGTCTCCTCCTCTTTTACATGTCCAACTAACTTATGTAAATCTGTAGTATATGGACCAATTTCATCGACACCACCCACTAAAACATTTTGTTCCCCTTCCTCAAACATCATCATAGCATCTAACAATGACGTTTCAAAAGAGGTTGCGTCATGAACATAAGTTACATTATATGCCTTACACCCCAATCCTAAAGCAATTTGTGCACCCACAGTATTGTGTGTAGATTGTATAAATGCTGTTGGTGTTAAAAACTGTTCCTCATTATCGATAATGTTTTTCAGAAATTTTTCAGAATCTCTTAAACAACCCATTCCAGAACCTGTTATAATGGCTTCAGGCATCTCGACATTTGCTTCTTGTAAAGCAATAGAGGAAGCTACAACTCCCATTTTTACCCCAACAGACATTCTTCGAATCATTGTTGGTTTAATATATTTTTTATAATCGGGTTTTTGTAAGGGGACAACATTCTCTGTTAATGCAACGAAATTCTGTAATCCTAGCTCGTTATCTGAACTTTCTTGAGCAGAAATACAAGATATCCCGTTTATATAATAGTTCCCCATAATTTACTCTTTTGAAAAGATTAAAGTCGAACAATTGCCTCCAAATCCAAAAGAATTAGAAAGCACATGTTGAAGGTCTTTTTGAAGTAAATCCGTTTCAGGAATTATATTCGTCTCTTTAATGGGGGTTTCAAAATTAAGGTTAGGAAAAATCAAATTGTTTTGTAATGCCAAAATAGAATATACTGCTTCAATAGCCGCTGCAGCAGCTAAAGTATGACCTGTATATGCTTTTGTAGAACTAACTTTTGGTAAATGATCTCCAAAAACTCTACGAATCGCAGCACTTTCAGATGCATCATTATTTTCGGTGGCGGTTCCGTGTGCATTGATATAATCTATATCTACCGAACTTAAACCTGCAACTTTTAATGCCTTTTTCATGGCCAATGTAGCTCCTTCGCCATCTACAGATGAAGCGGTTTGATGAAAGGCATCATTAGCATTGGCATATCCCGAAACATAACCAAGTACGTTCTTATTATCTGCCTTAACACAGGCATCAGATTCTAATACTAAAAACGCTGCTGCTTCTCCTAGATTTAAACCAGTCCTATTAGCATCAAAAGGTTTGCAATTGGTTTCCGATAAAATCATTAAGGTCTTAAAACCATTGATGGTAAACTTCGACAAACAGTCTGCACCACCAACAATCACTCTGTCTAATTTTCCAGCTTTAATCATTCTTGCACCCAACATAATAGAATTTGCCGCAGAAGAACATGCGGTACTTATAGTAGATACAAATCCTGTGATTCCTAAACTGTTCGCAATTTTAGTAGAAGAATCTCCAGCAGAATGACTTTCTATATACTTTCGGTTTTCTTCTTCTTCAAATTGAGAATAAAAAAACTTTTCAGTAAGATCCATACCCCCTACACTAGTTGCTGAAATTAATCCAGTTTTATAGGAATTTACATTCGTAATGCCAGCATTTTTCAATGCTTCTTTGGCAGCAACTTCAGCTAATAAAGCAGTTCTAGAATAATTATTTGAGGAAGGTAGATTTAATAAGTCACTAAGATTTTCGTTGGAAATTTTAATTTCACCAACTTTAATATGGTCTTTATGAATGGTAGAAATTCCTTCAATTTTAGAAATTCCAGGAGTTTTTTGCCTTAAAGATTGAAAATTCTCTTCCACTGTATTACCAATAGAAGAAATAATCCCCATTCCTGTTATAGCTACTCCTTTTCCCATGTAATAAAAGTATCCTTATTTAGTTCTATGCTCCGTAATGTATGCAGCCATTATCTCGATAGATTCAAATATTTTTTTACCTTCTTTAGGATCTGTTAATCTAATACCATAATCTTTATCAAGCATTACAATTAACTCCAAGGCATCTATAGAATCTAAACCAAGACCATCACCGAAAAGTGAATCATCGTCCTTAATTTCATCCACATTTACGTCTTCAAGATTCAATAATTCTATAATATTGTTCTTTAATTCTAATTTTAAATCTTCCATTTTTAGTTATTATATAATTGTTTAAGATTTTTTTCTGTATGTTCTATTGTACCATTTTGAGAGACCAAATATAAAAAAGCTTCGTAAGAATCTTCATCTATATTAACCCAGCCTGCCAAAACAGCTTCACTTTTATTATTCTGAATGAGGATCTTTTCATAATTATAATGAAAATTAGCATTGTAATTATCAAAAACAAAAAAACCATTTTCACTTTTTAATTGATGTCGAATGCTTATTTCTCCAATTCCAATATTTGGCAAGGTATATACAAATACTGCAGGACTTGGAAAATAATTCTCTTTATCATTTATAGAATCTTGGTATTTTCTATCGGTATCCAAACTAGAGGCATTATTTGATAAGATAATGGCAATATTTTTTTTCGCTTCTTCTTTCAAAAGTATTTCTGCAGATAAAAAAGCCAATTTACTTAAGGCATCCATTTTAAAAAATTTGGAATATTTTGGATCCAAATATTGATAAACACTTTTTAAAAAAGACTTAATATCTTCGGAACCTTCTTCAAAAATCAAGTTTCCATTCAAAGAAACCTTGTTATTTTTTATACTACAATAATTTTCTATGTATAATTTTTTTGTCAATAGGATTATTTCTTTTTACAAACAAAAATTGTGTGGTTCTCCCCAATTTGGTTGATATCCTCAACTAAATACAATCCTGCTTTATCTATTAGGTCCATAAATTCGGTTGCTTTATACATCTTACTATTCCCATTTGCCATGGCTGTAAAATAAAGCGATGTTGCTTCTAATATAAACTTCGCATTATCAAACTTCTGACGATCTGTAAAAGTTTCCATGATAAACAACTCAGAGTTTTCAGTCATTGAATTAGCGCAAGTAGATAAAATTTTAACGATTTCATCTTTCGAAAAACAATCTAAAAACTGACTCATCCAAATAATATCTGCACCAGTTGGTATTTGTGGGTTTTCAGATAACCAATCTATTTCGTAACCTTCAATCCTATTATCAAACCCGTTCTTCTTCGCATTAGCTAAAGCGACATTAAGTTGTCCCGGGAGGTCAACCATCGTTACATTAACGTCATTATTATAATTACAACAGCTGATAGCGAATTTTCCAGTATTTGCACCAACATCAAATATTTTTTTAGGGTTTCTTTTAAAAACAACTTCTAAAGCATCGTTAAATACATAGTCTGAATAATGATGATCGAACTCAAACCAAGATTTATTTTGTTCTGGGGTTAATTTTGAAAGTCCTTCATAAATAGTTGGCCAATTTCCCAGTTCCTTTAGGCCTTCCGCCTTTCCATTTAGAATAGAATCGTTTAAATGATACAATCCTTTATAGCAGATATCGTTATTGAAATTGATATTTACATTTACTGTTTTATCAAAAGTTAAGAAATACCCTGTTTTTGTTAACTCGTATTTATTGTTTTCATCTAAACTAACAATATCTGAGCTTTCAGCTATTTCTAATAAAACTCCAACACCATACTCACTCACTGAAGTTCCTTCAGAAATTTCTTCTAAAGTCGCACCGTCTTTACAATTAAAAATATAGTTTAAAATTCCCAGTTTCCTAAGGGATATACTTGCTTGAAAAATATAAGGTGCAAAAGCTATTTTCTGAGCTTCTTGTAATGCTTCAACAGCTCTTAATGGTTTTTTTGACATGGTTAAATTTTCTTCTAAATTTTGATTTTGCAAATTTACTATAAGTATTCGTTTCTTTTCTGATATAAGTCAATTAATCAGCTATTTTCCTGAAAATTACAGCGGTATTACAACCTCCAAATCCAGAAGCTGTTTTTAAAAATACTTGTAATTCTCTTGTTTCTGTTTTCTCGATTACATTGATAGGTTGAGAAACTCCTAATTCATCAAATCCCTTGGATGCAATTAGTGTATTATTTTTTAAGGATTCTATTCCCATAATGGTTTCTAATAATCCTGAAGCTCCTAAGGTATGCCCATAATATCCCTTTAAACTATTGATAGGTGCATGCAACATATTCAATCTACCAAAAGCCATCGATTCCATCTCATCGTTATAATTGGTTGCTGTACCATGCGCCGAAATATAATCTATATCTTCACTTTTAACACCTGCCTCATTTAATGCCGATTGTACACTTAAAAACAACCCTTCTCCAGTTCGGGATGGCCCAGAAATATGATTGGCATCATTGCAAGAACCTGTTCCAATAACCTGAACAGCATCTTTACTTTTTTCTGAAGAAACTATTGCGCTTGCCACAGCTTCACCTAAAGTGATGCCTTTTCTGTTTTTTGAAAAGGGCTGACAAGGCTGGTCACTTATGGCTTGAAAAGAAGTAAATCCTGAAAGAATAAATTCAGAAACTAAATCCCCTCCTACAATTATAACATCGTCATACATTCCATCTTTAACAAGACGTTGTGCTACAGCAACTGCTAGTACTCCAGAAACACAGGCATTAGAAAGAACTATAGCTTCATTCTTAAAATTAAAAAATTGTTGAATTTGCTTTCCTAATTCTGGTAAATAAGCCCTGTTTTTATTCTTATAAAAACTGGATTTTGGAGATAACACATCCACATTACCCTTAGTTGTTGCTATAATTAATCCTGTTTTCTGACTAATTTTAAGATTTGACTCTTTTAAAATGGAATGTATCGAAAGTAACATCATTTTCTCCAGAGTGGTATAAAGAGTTCTATCTCCAATCTTCGAGAATGCATTATTTATTAATTCTTTATCTACTTGAGAGCTATAATATTCATCTCCATTATCTCTTTGGAATTTTTGAATTCCTGATTCTTCATTTCTTAAGTGTTCAAAGTTTTCTTCACTAGAAAACCCCAAGGAAGAAATTACATTATGATGTGTTATAAAAGCCTCTCTCATTTTCTACTTCAATAATCCAACCTTCTTTTTCCAAGCTTCAAAAAATGGTGGAAGATGTAAAAATAGATTGTCATCGTTACCTAGAAAAACCTGTGTGGTCTTACCCGTGCACACTACTTGATTTTTCTCATTATAAATTTCATATCTAAATACCATTTTTGCCGCTGGAGAATCTACAAAGATTGTTTTTATAGTTGCCACTTCACCAAATCGCAAGGGGTGTTTATGTTCACTGCTCGACTTAACAATTGGTGATGTAAATCCGTTTTCTTTTTGGTCTAAATATGAAATCCCATGATGTCGTCCAAAAGCTTCTCTTCCATCTTCAAAATACTGAATATAATTACCATGCCATACAATACCCATAGGATCTGTTTCTACAAATCGCACTCTAATCTGACTTGTAAAGCATATTTCTTTCATAATTTTAGACTGCATTCTTTTTGTTATTATAGACAATTGAGATTAATGTGGTTATTAAGAAAAACAAAAGTAATAAACCTAATTCGGGTAAGATTTCTAGAAAACCAACATTCCTTAAAAATACATCATAAAAAGCATTTAACCCCCAATTCATAGGAGATAAATTAGAAAGAACTTGCATAAAATTTGGCATCATAAAAACGGGAACCCAAACCCCTCCAATTGCAGCTAATACTACTACAAATGTAGCCCCAAAAGGGGCTGCTTGTTCTTGTGAATTTGCAATTGTCCCTAATAACAATCCCAAACCAACAGCAGCTAATCCAGCAAAAAATGCAACTATAAATAATAAAAATATTTTTTCAGAAACATCCAAAGTAGGCAAGCCAAGAGCAGGAAATAAATACACTCCAATTAATAACATAAAGACAAATTGGAGCAAACAAACCATAGAAAAAACTATGGTCTTACCACCTAAAACAGTTGCATAGGAAACTGGGTGTGTACGCAACCTAACAAAGGTTCCTTGGCTTTTTTCCTTCACCATATTTATAGATAAAGGCACTATTATAAAAAATATAGCAAATAAGGTCCAAGCTGGCACATTATGCTGTGCGGAATTTGGAAGAATCTCCTGATCATTTAGTTTAGGAACAATCTCTTTAAAACTTATAAAGCTTTCTGAATCGAATGAAAATTGGGACTCTTCATCAGACAATTGCTCCTGAAATGCTTTATAAATGGAACGAGTTTCTATTTTTGAAATCATTTGATCTATCCCACTTTTAATCGATTCTTTAAATGCATATTGTATCGCAGGATCGAAATAAAGTCTTACTTCTTTTGGGGTTATTTCAACAATAGCATCAGTTCCCTCCTCTTCTTCAAAACCAAATTCAGACAAAACACCATCAACATTCTGGTTTATTTTAAGCTCTAGGTCTTTGGAAAGGTTTTCTGGAATTATAATTGCCAATTGGAATTCCCCTTTAAAAACCAAGTCTCTTGCTTCCTCTTCACTCTCTTTTAGGATGACATCAAATGTATTTTGAGTTGCGATTCCTTCAAAAATATTTTCAGAAATATAACCCTTATCATTATCAACAATCAGGAGGGGAATTTTAGACTTACTAATGCTTTTAAAAGAACTATCCTGTATTAATGTTATGGTTACAATAAGAACTATTGGCATTACAAATAAAATGGTGAGTCCTCCCAAATCTCTAATGAGCAATAAAAACTCCTTGTATATAGATGCCCATAACTTATGCATAATCTCGAAGTTCTTTTCCTGTAAATGCAATAAACACCTCTTCCAAATTGTGAGTGTTTTCACAAGATTCAATTAAATACTTTGGCTCACCTTTTACCAAAACGCTTCCATTATCAATTATGGCTACCCTTGTGCAAAAATGCTCCGCTTCATTTAAATGATGTGAAGTATATAAAATAGTTGTTCCGTTTTGATTCAATTCTTTTAAATGGTCAATAATCACATTTTTAGATTGTACATCTACTCCTACGGTAGGTTCATCTAAAAATAATATTTTGGGCTGGTGTAAAATACTTGCGATTAAATTTATACGACGTTTCATCCCACCAGAGAAAAATTCAATTTTTTTATTTGAAAAACTAGATAGTCCAAATTTCTCTAGATACTCATATATTTTATCATTCAATTGTTTTCCTTTCAAACCGTACATGCTTCCAAAATAAAACAAGTTCTCGTAAGCTGTTAAGGATGGATAAAGAGAATATTCTTGGGGCACAATTCCAATTAATTGTTTTAGTTCCCTTTTGTTGTTGGCATAATTAAGGTTGTTGATTGTAAAAGATCCAGATGAGGGTTTAATCAAAGAACACAACATAGAAATAAGGGTAGTTTTTCCAGCTCCGTTAGGACCTAATATTCCAAATATCTCACCTTCTTCAATTTTCAAATCTAGATCAACAACTGAAAAATCATCAGCACCTTTATACTTTTTAGAAAGTTGTTGGATATCGATCATAAAAAGCTATTTAATGGCTTCTTTAAGCTTGGTAAAAAACACTTTTTCTCTATCAGCTATATGGTCTAATTGAGCAGCTACAGATTCATAGGAATCTTGTGGAGCCTTTCTATTTTTATAAATTCGAGAAGCATTTAAGGCAAAATCTCGCCATAAATCACCTATCTCTGTCATTTCTTTAGACAATTCCTTTAGTTTATCGTTGCCTAATATTTCACTGGATTCTTGTAAAAATGCTGCAAAAATATATCGAAATCCACCACCTCCGGTTCCAATTTCCTCTTGCATTCTTACTATCTGCCCTAAATAATGATTGGCTTTTTTAACTCCGTGTTTTTTTGGCCATTTACGAATAAAGTTTGCAACCAATTTAATTCCTCGAACTCCTAAAATAGGAATTGGAGCTAACATATCTTTACAAGTGTGATTAATTCCTTTTACAATTGCATTTTTTAAATCTAATTCTTCAGGAAAATCAATTGGATAATAAATATGACCTTTAGGTGCAAAAGCACCTTTAGCAAACCGTACCTTTTCTAATTCTTTATCTGTAAGTGACGTTACTCCTTCCATGATAGGGTCACTAATTAAATAAGAAGAATCTTCTTTTCCATAAACCACAAGGTTATGTGCATTAAAGTGAAAGCGATATTCGTCTGGGAAATACGTTAAATTATAAACTCCAACTTGAAGCCCAACCGGATTATTATTTTTTAAATTCTCATCTAATCTTGCTTTAGCTTCAATTGGATTATTAAATTTTTCTTTTTTAATTTTAATCCCAACTCTTTTTGCAAATTTTTTAAAAATCTGCCCTGGCATTACTCGATAGGTTATTGCTGGAGCATGATTTACTTTTAAAAGTGGAATATAACAGTATATAAGTCCAGATCCAATACCGAAAACCATAGGCTCGCTTATTGGAAAACCATTATAAGTCATTAAATTAGAAACTACTCCATTTTCACAATGTGCAGTTTGTTTATGTGTAAAATCTATCGCCATCTACCGTTTCTTTATTTGTTGTAATTCATTAACCGAAATCTCAAAAACTTCGGCATATTTTTCTAGAGTCCTATTCTTTAGTTTATTAAAAATTGAGGGTTTAAAATGCCGTTTTACACGCCATTTCCACATCCCAACATAACTGGATAAAATAGAGAGGTCCATTTTATGCAATTCCATATAATATTCTATCGGACTGGTTTGGTTAGCAATCACTTTTTGTCTTGCAATCTCAACCCGCTCATAAATATCTTTTATAGCATTATCTAAAGCAATTGTTTTTGGATCCCAACCTGTACTTTGAGCAGTTACATACTGACCTTCATCATCAACAGCATAACACAATTCCTTAAACTTAGCAGTTTCAAGATTACTTCTGTCTTGTGGAATTTCTTCTTTTTTCAAAATTAAACCTCGTGAATTATAAAATTAAATGTACAATCTACAATTATTTTTTCCTTTATAAAAGTGCTGCATTTTATATTACAAATACACATGGAATCTGTATCTAATCTAGATATTAATGTAGCTTTAGTAGTCAAGTATTCCCCAATTTTTGGTAACTGATAAATCTCCACTTTTCGAATTGCATTGATATAACCAATTAAATTGTTGCTTTCGCCAGTAATATCATCTTCTAAAAAAAAGCTTTGCCCTACAATCGCAGTAGAAGTTTGGGCGGCATTTTCAATAAGACCTGAAGCTGATAAAAACCCATTCTCAATAAAAATACAACTCTCTAAAATTGGTAATCCTGAAGAAACAGATTCCTCATTTATAAAAAGCAAATCTTCTACCATCAACATAGCCCCTCTATGAGGTAAAAAATCTTTAAAATTTTTATTTTCTATATTTCTTTTCATTTTAACAGTTAAGCAAGTACTGTTTTCATTTCGCTGGAAGCAATTATTTTACCATTGCATTCTACTTGCGAATTTACTAAAGTTACCCCCATTATTTCATGAAGTATATTTACTGTTGTAACCAACTCCTCCCCAACCTTAGGCAATTCAATAATTTCCACTTTTTTTATAGCTCCAATATAACCTGTTGGAGCTTCTTCATTTTTTAAATAAAATTGATATCCTGTAAACAAGGCAACAGTTTGTGCCATATTTTCAATTAGCCCAGAAGTAGTAAAAATTGATTGAAAAGAAAAAATAGCATCCGCAGAAATACTAAACCCTGACACCACTTTGTTTTCTGAAAAATAAAAAAGTTTATCCACCATTACAATAGGATCTTTTTGAGGGATTAGCTTATGAACAAAATCCTTGTCGATTAATGGTGCTTTTAATAAGTTCATTTAACACACGGTTAAATATGCATAGGAATAAGAGAAACGTGCGCTTTCTGGAACAGACAATAAAATTTTATCCCCTTTTTTTAATTTACCAGAGGCTACTAATTCTTCCAACATAATATAAATAGAAGCAGAACCAATATTTCCAACACTACTCAAGTTCATAAACCAATTTTCCCAGGGAATAGACACTCCTTGTTTTACCATTTCATCGAACAATCTTTCTCTAAAATAATAAGAAGAAATATGAGGCAAATAGTAAGTAATGTCTTCTGGTTTTACTTGGTGTTTTTCAATTGCATTTTTTAAACTTTCCACTCCTTTTTCAAGGATATTTTCGCTTAATATTTTAACGTCTTGTTTTACTGAAAAAATGGATTTATCATTCCATTCATCCGAAGGGTAATCACTCCAACCTTTCATATTCCCATCTTCCAATTTATCTCCTCCTGCATACATACAAGTTTCCAATTCGAATGCATAAGAATACCCTTCCATCCATTCAATTTTTAATGGCGTTTTTCCATTGGGTTGCTTTTCTAATAAAAAAGCTCCGGCACCATCTGAAAGCATCCATCTTAAAAATTCTTTTCTAAAAGCCAAGATGGGTGTTTCTTTTAATTCTTTTAAATGAAGTATTTCTTCTTTATAAATATCCGCTTTTAACCAAGAAGACAATCTTTCAGAGCCTGTACAAATAGCATTATTTACTTGGTTGGATTTTACTGCCATAAAACCATATTTTAAAGCATTCATTCCAGAACAACAGGCTCCAGTTGGAGAGTTAACTTCCAAATTTCTATTTTTTAAATAGCCATGAACCATGGAGGCATGGGATGGAAGCATTTGGTCTGGGCTAGAAGTTCCACAAGACAACAATTCTATATCATTTTTAGAAAAATCGGCATCGCATAATACATCAATAGCTTTTTTCACCAATTGTGCATTATTATGGGTTACTTTTCCCTCATCATCAATTGCGTAATATCTAGTTTTAATTTTATTGTTGCGTAAAACAATTCGTCTTGCTTTAGAGGCATTTCCATTTATTACACCTAGTCTATCTTCCATTTGGTCATTATCAATGGGTTTATTAGGCAAATATTTAGATAATCTTGTAATGTAAACGTCGTTCATTAATCCTTCTTTATCTGTACAGATGAATAATATTTTTTATCGCTTATTCTTTTCCTAGTAAATGGAATGAAAGTCAACAAAAATAATAAAAATACAATTGGTGCTATCAACCAAATTGCAATCATTAAATATATGCTAAATAATTTAATATACGGCTGTCGCTCTTTGCTATTAGGTTTCCCTTTTGAAAAAATAAATCGAGCCCATTTCCTAAATAAAATATTAGCTCTTTTATCCATAACAATTAAAAAGGGCTTTATTTTAACCGCCTTTTTTTCAAGCAATTGACTTTGCAATTCATCATACTTAACACTTAAAATATTTTTTAATATTATTGGGCCAAATTTTGAAGATTCCTTAATATCCTTATCAGAGACTCCAGGTTTTGGGAAAATTCCCAAATATTTTGTTTTTAAACCTGTCATCATCCAATGGACTATAGTTATAACACTTATGTGATTGATATGTCTGTCTACTAAAGCAATATTACCTACTAGATTTGCATTATTGTTCTCTAATAGTTTTTTTATTTTTTCTTGAGCTATAATCCACATATTTCTGCTTCCATTAACTGTAACAACAGGAGTATTTTCTAATAATGGCCTTGCGACATCATTTTTTAAGAATGAATTAATGGGTATGGATGGAGACAAATACCAAACTTGGTAAGACAAAATAATTAAGTCATACTTTTCTTGTAATATAGGATTCTCTAAGTCTTCTAATTCCGTAGGGATCTGTAAAAAGGTTTCGGGGAAAGCATTAAAAAACTCCTTTTTATTCCACGGAAAAGGAAAGTTTTTTTTTAATTTTATTTCATAATAAGACAGATCAACTTCAACAGAATCTTCTAATTCTTGTGTAATATTTTTAGAAATATCTAATAACTGTCCAGATTGTGTATAATAAATTACAAGTACTTTCTTCAAAATAATATTATTTTATATCCTTCCAAAAATCAAAATAATTAAACCATTGATAGGGATATCTTTTTAAAATCCGTTCTATACTTTCGGTATACTTTTTTAATAAATCTTGAGCATCTCTATCTTTAAAAATAGCCTCTTCAGCAAAGAAATGATAATGCTTTGAGGTTTCCTTCATAATATACAAAAATATTACAGGCACTTTTAATCGAGAACCCAAAAGAAATGCTCCAGCAGGAAAATTAGCTTCTTTTCCTAGTAGTTTTTCTGTTAAATATTTATTCCCTTCAAAATAACGATCGCCCGTAAAACAAATTAATTCATTATTACTTAGGACCTTATTCATTTCAAAAATATGAGACATATCTTCTTTAATGATGATAAATTTCATATTGGTTTTTAAGGATACACTTTCTAAATAACCTTTAATTGCACTGTGCTCTAAATCTGTTGTAACTAAATTAATTTGAGTTGAAAACTCATCTACTCTAGAAAAAAAATATTCAGCAATCTCAAAATTACCTACATGAGCACTAATAAGAATCCCTCCCTTCTTATCTTTTAGAATATCTTTTAGGCTTTGCTCATTTTCAAATTCATAAGTGAATTTATCTTTTAGTCCTGATGCTATCGCAAATTTATCAATGATTGTTTGTCCAAAACTATAATAGCTTTTATATACTTTAAAAAAGCTGTTAATCTTAGAGTGACCAAGTCTTTTATTAAAATAATAAAAACTGGCTTTTGTACCTTTTCTTGAGAAAAAAAGAAAGTAAAACGCAACAAAATATAATATAATATAAGCAGATCGAACTCCTAAATTTTGAATAAAAAATATAAATATTTTATAACCTAAAACAACTCCCCTAGACTTGCCATCCCATTGAGCCATTTTTAATATTTATTTTAATTTTCTTTCAAGAAGATCGTAAAAATTTTGAAGAGTTACTATATCTGTAAAATCGTCTGCATCTAGCTTGACATTAAAGTTAGATTCTACCGAAACAACTAAATCTACATAGTCTAAACTATCTAATTCTAAAGTTTCCTTTAAATCTGCATCTGAACTAATGTCATCTTCATCTACTTCAAATTCATCTATAAGGAAAGCATTTGTTTTAATAATAATATCTTCTTTAGTCATCGTCGCCAAGTTACTCATTTTTAGGATTGTAATTTCTTTATAATTAATGCTGAGTTTGTACCTCCAAACCCGAAAGAATTGGACAAAAATACGTCAATTTTTTTATTTAGAGTTTTGTTGATCAAATTTAATTTTGAAGCGCTTTCATCAGGATTTTCTAAATTAATATTAGGCGCAATAAAGGAATGTTCCATCATTAACATAGAATATATCACTTCACTAGCTCCTGCCATCCAGCATTCATGACCTGTCATAGATTTTGTAGAACTAATCGGAGTCTTACACGAACCGAAAACATCAAATATCGCTTTTGCTTCATTAGCATCCCCTATTGGAGTTGATGTTGCATGTGCATTAATATAATCTATAGTTTCTGGCGACATGTTTGCTTGGTCTAAAGCTTTTTGCATCGCTTTTGCAGGCCCCATTGAATTAGGAGTAGAAATATGTTCTCCATTAGAAGAAAAACCATAACCAATAATTTCACCTAAAATTGGAGCTCCTCGCTTTACTGCAGATTCATAACTTTCTACAATTAATGTTGCTCCACCGCCACTTGGCACTAATCCGTCTCTATCTTTATCGAAAGGCCTAGAAGCCTTTGCAGGATTATCCGTGTTTACCGAAAATACTCCCAAACCATCAAAACTTGCCATACCAAATTTGTTGATTTCTTGAGAACCTCCACAGATTACACAGTCTTGCAATCCACTTTTTATTAACTGATATGCCATACCAATAGAATGAGATCCACTTGCACAAGCAGCACTTATAGTAAAATTAACTCCAGTTAATTTAAAAATGGTGGATAAATTCATGGTTACTGTAGAGTTCATAGCCTTAAAAATAGCGCCAGAACCTACTAAGGTAGTGTCTTTTTTATCTCTTATTTTATCTACAGATTCTATTACAGATTTTGAAGTACTATCATTTCCATAAATTATTCCTACCTCATTTGCGTCAATATATTCTTGATTTATTTTAGCATTTTTTAAGGCTTCAATTGTAGCAACATAGGCATAAGTAGATTCTTCGCCCATACTAATTCTTTGTCTTCGGTGTAGCTCTTTTTTAAGCGTCAAGGGCTCAACCATTCCTGTTAAGCAAGAACGAAAACCAAAGGTCTCTCTATCTTTATCATAAACAATTCCAGATTTTCCTTTCTGCAAGGATTCTTTTACTTCATCAAGGTTTTTACCAATACAAGAGTAAATCCCCATTCCCGTTATTACAACTCTCCTCATCTGCTAAA
>CAJXYJ010000022.1 GCA_913063255.1 uncultured Flavobacteriales bacterium
ATCGAAATCTAGCTATACTGCAAAATTTCTTAAAAAAGAATTACATTAGCATTTATGAGAAATGAGAAAAATCCAAAAAATTGGAATGAAGTAAAAACAAATGACTCTTGGGGTATTTTTAAGATTATGGGAGAATTTGTTGGAGGTTATGAAAAACTAAGTAAAATCGGTCCCTGTGTTTCTATTTTTGGTTCTGCACGTACCAAACCTGATCATAAATATTATAAACTCACCGAAAAAATAGCGGGAAAACTAACTGAAAATGGCTATGGAGTAATTACCGGTGGTGGTCCTGGAATTATGGAAGCGGGTAATAAGGGAGCGCATAATGCAGGAGGAACTTCGGTGGGATTAAACATCACACTTCCTTTTGAGCAACATGACAATCCATATATCGATAGCGATAAGAGTATCGATTTTGATTACTTTTTTGTTAGAAAAGTAATGTTCGTAAAATACTCACAAGGATTTGTAGTAATGCCTGGAGGATTTGGAACTTTAGATGAATTTTTTGAAGCATTAACACTAATACAAACTCATAAAATAGGGAAGTTTCCTATTATATTAGTCGGAACTGACTTTTGGGGTGGATTGGTAGATTGGATCAAGAAAACCTTATTAGAATCTTATAATAATGTAAGTGCAGAAGATTTAGATTTGGTTCATTTGGTAGATTCTGAAGATGAAGTTATCCATATTTTAAATGACTTCTATAAAAAATATAATTTAAGTCCTAATTTCTAATTAATCCCCATTTGCATTTCATTTGAAACTAAGGAATTTTATATTATTAGTTGGACTTCTGTTGAGTATAGGCTCTCAAGCTCAGCATCATATTACTATTGATGCTACTTTAGAACCCGAATTGAGAACGATTGTTATTTCTCAAAAAATTGTCTATAAAAACAACTCTAAGCTTCCACTTCGAGAAATTTATTTAAACGATTGGGCAAATAGTTTTTCAAGTAAAACCACTCCCCTTGCAAAACGTTTTTCAGAAAATTATGAAAGTTCTTTTCATTTTGAAATAAACAAGAAAAGAGGGCATTCTTCCATACAGAGTATCGAAAATAACCAAGCAGAAATTTTAATTTGGCAACGAAGTGAGGCAGCAGACATTGTAAGGGTAAAGCTAGATAAAACACTTGCTCCAGGGGAATCCTATACTTTAAATCTTAACTACAATATAGTTCTTCCAGATGATAAGTTTACTCGGTATGGTATCACAAATAGTGGAGAATTTAAGATTCGCTATTGGTATTTGTCCCCAGCTGTATTCGATGGAGAATGGCATGCCTATAGTAACAAAGACTTGAACGATTCGTATCTAAGTCCTTCCACTTTCGATATTACTTTTAATACCCCAAATTATTTTTCAATAGTTTCAGATTTAGAAGTAGTTTCTGAAAATATTTATGAAAATGATAGAATCACCAAACTCCATGGAGATCAAAGAATGCAAGTAAAATTGCACATTCTTAAAACTTCAGATTTTACTACCATACAAACAGACAAGTTAGAATTACTTACCAACCTTACCCACCAAAAAGTAACACCACCAATAAAAGCTTTGGTAGTGGATAGGGTTCTAAATTTTTTAGATGACAAATTAGGTGACTATCCTTTTGATAAAATGATGGTAAGTAAGATTGATTATAAACGAAATCCTGTTTATGGCCTAAATTTATTACCAGAGTTTATTAGCCCCTTCCCAGATGGTTTTGAATATGATATCGAAGTCTTAAAAATAATTAGTCGCACTTATTTAGAAAATACTTTAGCGATAAACCCCAGGGAAGATCATTGGTTGCTTGGCGCATTACAGATTTATATTATGATGGATTATGTGGATACTTATTATCCAGATATGAAACTTGTTGGTAATTTAAAAAATCTTTGGGTAGTAAGATGGTTTCACGTTTCAGCATTAGAATTTAACGATCAATATTCTTTTTTATATATGAATGTTGCACGGAATAACCTGATGCAAAAATTAACAACTCCAAAAGATTCTCTTCTAAAATTCAACAAAAATATTGCCAACGATTATTATGGAGGAAGTGGTCTTAAATATCTTTCAGATTATTTAGGAGAAGATGCTGTTTTAAGCAGTATTAAACAATATTATACAGAAAACAAATTAAAACCAGTAACGTCTTCAGCTTTCCAAGAAATACTTGAAAATCATACAGACTTACCTGTAGATTGGTTCTTTGAAGATTTTATAAACAACAGGAGTACTATAGACTATAAGTTAAAAAAGCCTAAGATTAAAGGAGATTCCATAGAAATAGAAGTCGTCAATAATAGGGCTACAAAAATGCCAGTGTCCATTTATGGTATCAATAAAAAGAATATCATTTTTAAAAAGTGGCTTGCACCCATTGATTCTACTGTTTTTGTAAAAATACCAACTGCCGATGTTCGCAAAATTGCACTAAATTATGAGGGGGTTATCCCAGAATTTAACCAACGAAATAATTATAAAAAAACAAAGGGTCTTTTAAACAGGCCTTTACAAGTACGATTATTTAAAGATATTGAAGATCCAAGGTATAACCAGATTTTTATCATGCCAGATTATGGGTTTAATGTATATGATGGCTTATCATTAGGACTTAAGTTTTATAATAAAACCGTATTGCCAAAATCTTTTCATTATCGTATAGAACCCTTATATGCTTTTAAATCTAAAACCATAGTTGGTAGTGGGTCCTTAATATTTAACCATAAACCAGAGTTTAGTAAATTATATAATATAAGAGCTGGTGTAGCAGGTAGTTATTACTCTTATGATGATGGCCTGTTTTATAAGAGACTTAGTCCGTTCCTTATATTCTCCTTTAGAGATAAAACAGATCTTCGTAACAATAAAAAACATTTTGTAACCCTAAGAAATGTTACTGTAGATCGGGATAAAAACCCAAGTAAACCCCTAGAAACACCAAATTATAGTGTGTTTAATTTTAGATATACCTATTCTAATCCTAATTTGATAAATCATTATAGAGCAAATTTTGATTATCAGTTATCTTCTGAATTTAGTAAAATTTCAACCACTTTAAAATATCGAAAGTTATTTTTAAATAACCGTCAAATCGATGTTAGACTATTTGCTGGGGTATTTATTAAAAATAATACTAACGTAAACGATGATTATTTCAGTTTTGCTTTGGATCGTCCAACAGATTATCTTTTCGATTATAATTACTATGGTAGAAGTGACGATTCTGGGTTTTTTAGTCAGCAATTAATCATCGCAGAAGGTGGTTTTAAATCGCAATTAGAACCTGCTTTTTCCAACACTTGGATGACCACCGCAAATGTTAGTACTAATATCTGGCGTTGGGTCCATGCCTATGGAGATGTAGGATTAGTAAATAACAAAAACCTAGGGACTAAAACCTTATATGATAGTGGTTTAAAATTTAGTTTGATAGACGATTATTTTGAAATTTATTTTCCTATTTATTCAACCTTAGGTTGGGAAGTAGGACAATCTCATTATGAAGAAAAAATTAGATTTATATTTACTATAGACCCAAAAACACTTTTTGGATTGTTTTCAAGAAAATGGTATTAATACAAAATAATAATTTATGAACCCCTTTAACAACTGGAGATTATTAATTTTACTTTGCCTTACCTTGGGCTTAGCTCCATTTTTTCCAGAACCTCATATTTATGGCAAAATTAACTGGATTCTTGGCGGAGCGAATGGAATGAAGCTTATGGACTGGTTGGATACTCTACTACACGGTATCCCTTGGGTTTTATTGTTTAGACTCATAATTATTAAAAGGTTAGCTGCTTCAAAAAAGATCTAATTTTTGTGGATTTTCTTCTTTTTGATGGCTAAAAATTGACTTTGCATAAAATTTCAATTTTCACTACTTTTGCAAAACCTAATACCACACAATTTTATGCAAACAAACCCACAGACAAACGGTAATTTATCTTTCGAAGATTTTAAATCTGAAATTCTTAACGACTATAAAATCGCTGTTACCAGTAGAGAATGTAGTTATTTAGGCCGTAGGGAAGTTTTAACGGGTAAAGCAAAGTTTGGTATTTTTGGTGATGGTAAAGAAGTGCCACAATTAGCGTGGGCTAAGGTATTTAAAAAAGGAGATTGGCGTAGTGGTTATTATCGAGATCAAACCTTTATGATGGCCATTGGGAAGTTAACGATCCAACAGTTTTTTGCAGGATTATATGGGCATACCGATATAGAAGCAGATCCAATGAGTGCAGGTAGACAAATGGGAGGTCATTTTTCTACTCATACAATCAACGAAGATGGTTCTTGGAAAGACCTTACCAAACTAAAAAATAGTAGCCCAGATATTTCTCCAACCGCTGGGCAAATGCCAAGATTAGTAGGATTAGCTCAGGCTTCAAAAATATATAGAAACGTACAAGAATTAGAAGGATACACTTCATTTTCAGATCAAGGAAACGAGGTCGCTTGGGGTACCATTGGTAACGCAAGTACAAGTGAAGGACTTTTTTGGGAATCCATTAATGCTGCTGGAGTAATTCAGGTCCCTATGGTTATTAATGTTTGGGATGATGAGTATGGAATTTCAGTTCACGCAAAATATCAAACCACCAAAGAAAATATTTCAGAAATTCTAAAGGGATTTCAACGTACCGAAGATGAAAAAGGATATGAAATTATTCGAGTACATGGTTGGGATTATCCAAGTTTAATTGAAGCATACCAAAAAGCTTCTACTATTGCAAGAGAAGAACATGTACCAGTATTAATTCATGTAAATGAACTTACACAGCCTCAAGGGCACTCCACTAGTGGGTCTCACGAACGCTATAAGGACAAAAATAGATTAGCTTGGGAAAGAGAATGGGATTGTAATAAAAAATTACGTGAATGGATTATTGCTAATAATTTTGCAACCGAAGAAGACTTATCTGAATTAGAGAAATCTATTAAGAAAGAAGTTCGAGAAGGAAAAAGTGCAGCTTGGAAAGCTTTTTTAGCTCCACAAGTTCGAGAGCAAAAAGAAGCAATAACTTTAATTAATAATGCTGCTGAAAAAAGTGCCAATAAAGTTTTTATAAATAAGATAACAGAAACACTTTCCTCTAAAAAGGAACCTCTACGAAGAGAAATTATTGGTGCTGCAAGAAAAGCATTACGTTATTTAATTGGTGAGAATACCGTTGAAAAGAAACAACTTCATGATTGGATCGAAAACTATTTTGAAATTATTGAACCTAAATACAGCGCTCATTTATATTCTGAAGCAATTGAAAATGCAAAAACTATTTCAGAAATAAAACCAATTTATAATGATAGTTCTGAAGAAGTTGATGGAAGAATTATTCTTAGAGATAATTTTGATGATATATTAACCAGGCATCCAGAAGTATATATTTTTGGAGAAGATAGTGGAGCGATAGGAGATGTAAATCAAGGTTTAGAAGGACTACAAGATAAATTTGGTGAAGAACGTGTTGCCGATGCAGGAATTAGAGAAGCTACCATTTTAGGGCAAGGAATTGGAATGTCTATGAGAGGCTTACGCCCTATTGCAGAAATTCAATACCTAGATTATATCCTTTATTGTTTACAAATAATGAGTGATGATCTTGCAACAGTTCGTTACCGTACCAATGGCAAACAAAAAGCACCCCTTATTGTTCGTACTCGTGGACACCGTTTAGAAGGAATTTGGCACAGTGGATCACAAATGGGTGGATTAGTTCATTTACTACGTGGAATGTATATTTTAGTACCTCGTAATATGACAAAAGCGGTTGGGTTTTACAACACACTTTTAAAAACAGATGAACCTGCTTTAGTAATTGAATGTTTAAATGGATACCGCTTAAAAGAAAAAATGCCTTCTAACCTAACTGAAATTAGAACTCCAATAGGAGTTGTTGAAACAGTTAAAGAAGGAACCGATATAACCTTAGTTTCCTACGGTAGTACTTTACGAATTGTACAAGAAGCAGCAATCGAATTACTACAAGTAGGAATTGACGCTGAAGTAATTGACATCCAAACTTTATTGCCTTTAGACATCAATCACGATTTAGTAAAAAGTGTTGCCAAAACAAATAGATTACTAGTAATTGATGAAGATGTGCCTGGTGGAGCATCAGCTTATATTATGCAAACTATTTTGGATGACCAGAACGGTTATCAGTATTTGGATAGCAAACCACAAACTATAGCAGCAAAACAACATCGACCTGCTTATGGAACGGATGGGGATTATTTTTCTAAACCACAATTGGAAGATATTTTCGAAAAAGTATATGCAATGATGAATGAAGTAAATCCTAGTGATTTTCCGAAATTGCGTTAATTTATCAGCTCATAAGCCTTTAAAATATTTTCATCTATAAACCGTTATATTTGTTACTCATCAAGTATTAAATATGCGCAGTTTTATATTTTTTTCAGCTCTTATTACAATCATTTTATTTAGTTGCAATAATGACGATGATGATTATAAGGTAGCTTGTAATGACCTAACTGTTTCATTAGATTATACTTTTTATACCTCCTATCTTAAAATCACTACTAGATATGATTACAATAATGAATGGCTAAGCACAGAGGAATATTTTTTTGATGAAGAAGGAAAAGTAACCTCAGGTATTTTTTCATCTACTTATAATCCTGGTCAAATTCAAACAAGCGAGTATGAATATGATACAGAAGGAAAACTTATCGCTGTATATGCTAATAATGAATTAAACAGAACTGTTATATGGAATAATAACATAGCTGAAGTCTTTAATAATGAAAACCAAAAACTAACAGAGCAAGTGTTTTGTAATAATAAATTAACTGAAATAAGGTCAGGTTTTTCACAAAACAGTATTAGGTATAAAAAGTACAATTATGATGTTAATGACAATATTATATCTGTTGAAAATCAATCTGAAATTTTTGTTGAATACCTTGATTATAATACCAACAAAACAAATCCTTATTATTTATTAAAATCCATTGGTGTTTTAATAGATTGGAGAAATACACTTTTTTCTAAAAATATATTTGGTGTAGAAAAAGTACATCCCTATAGTGGCGATGATTTTATTTTTCCTCTAACATATTATGATTATGACTATGTTTTTGATGATGAAGGTAGAGTGTATGAACTTGAAGATGACAGTACAGCCATCTATGTATTCAAATTTGAATACCAACAATAACAATCAATTTTAATTTTATTTTTTAATCGAAATTTGGAAATTAACATTTATATCCTATATTTACCAACACAAAATAAATAAATAAATACGACAATGTTTTATTCTAATATTAATAATAATTTTAATAATACCCCTTAACAAAAACTTGTCGAGAACATATATGCGCCTGTCAAGTTTTTAATTTGACAGGCTTTTTTTATGCCTCAATTTGAAATTAAATAAAAAACAATAATAAAATTCCTGCCTTTGCAGGAATGAAACTAAATAATAATAATAAATATTACAACATGTGCGGAATAGTATGCGCTTTTAACCTAAAGCAAGCCTCAGAGAAACTTAGACCCCTAATATTGGGAATGTCCAAAAACATTAGACATCGTGGACCCGATTGGAGCGGTATTTTTAGTAATGACAAATCCATTATGGCTCACGAACGATTAGCTATAGTAGATCCAACTTCAGGGAAACAACCTTTGTTTTCTGAAGATCAGAATTTTGTATTGGCTGCAAATGGGGAGATTTATAATCATTTAGAATTACGCAAACAATTAGAAAATGAATCGAAAAGCACCTATAACTTTCAAACAAAATCGGATTGCGAAGTAATTCTTGCTTTATACCAAGAAAAGGGAGTTTCTTTTTTAGATGAGCTCAACGGTATTTTTGGCTTTGCCTTATATGATGTTTCTAAAGATGAATATTTTATCGCTCGAGACCATATGGGAATTATTCCTTTATATATGGGCTGGGATGAAAACGGCACCTTTTATGTTGCATCCGAATTAAAGGCATTAGAAGGAGTTTGTACTAAGATTGAACTTTTCCCTCCTGGGCATTATTTACATAGTTCTGATGGGGTATTGAAACGCTGGTACCAAAGAGATTGGCAAGAATACGATGCGGTTAAGGATAATGAAACTAATATTATAAAAATTCGGAAAGCTTTAGAAGATGCAGTGCACAGACAATTAATGAGCGATGTACCTTACGGAGTATTGCTTTCTGGTGGACTAGATTCATCCATTACCTCAGCAATTGCAAAAAAATATGCGGAAAAACGAATTGAGAGTGATGATAAAGATAAGGCTTGGTGGCCAAGGCTTCACTCTTTTGCTATAGGATTAGAAGGCTCTCCAGATTTAGCTGCTGCAAGAAAAGTTGCTGATCATTTAGACACGGTACACCACGAAATAAAATTTACCATTCAAGAAGGTATTGATGCATTGCATGATGTAATTTATCATTTGGAAACCTACGATATTACCACCATTAGAGCCTCTACACCCATGTATTTATTGGCAAGAGCAATTAAAGCTATGGGAATTAAAATGGTACTTTCTGGCGAAGGAGCAGATGAGATCTTTGGAGGCTATTTGTATTTTCATAAAGCTCCTTCTGCAAAAGATTTTCATGAAGAGACAGTTAGAAAATTAGAAAAACTCCATATGTACGATTGCCTACGGGCAAATAAATCATTAGCCGCATGGGGTATTGAGGGACGTGTACCCTTTTTAGACAAAGAATTTATAGATGTTGCGATGCGTATCAATCCACAGGATAAAATGATTAACGGTGAACGTATGGAAAAATGGATCCTTAGAAAGGCTTTTGAAGACATGTTACCCGAAAGTGTTGCATGGCGACAAAAAGAGCAATTTAGTGATGGTGTTGGCTATAGTTGGATAGATACTTTAAAAGAAATGGTAGAAAAAGAAGTGACCGATGAACAATTAGCAAACGCGCATTATAAATTTCCTATTCAAGCTCCAACTAGTAAAGAGGAGTTTTATTATCGTTCTATTTTCACGAAACATTTCCCTAGCGATACTGCGGCATGGTCTGTACCACAAGAAGCCTCGGTTGCTTGTAGCTCTAAGATTGCATTAGAATGGGATGAGAGTTTTAAAAATAGGAACGATCCAAGTGGTCGTGCAGTTGAGAATGTTCATGATGAAGCATATTAATGATAAAAAAACGTGGAGCTAATAACTCCACGTTTTTTTACTGTTAGTATAGTTGGCTCAACAATTTATCCATCTTCCAAATCGTTCCCCAACACTAATATAAAAAGGTGTAAGCGGCGTGAAAATCTACCATTTGTGGAAAATAACCTTTGCATTTTCCACAGTTTCTATTCCATCTTTGAGTGTATAATAGTCCATCCCAACTGTCGATGGCTTCATTTTAAAAGGATTGCCCATCTTTTCCCCAACTGGAGGGTCGTGATATGTATGTAACATAAGAAGTGGTTTTTCTTCATTAAGAAACCAACCTTGCGAATTCTTATTTAAGTAGATTGGTTCAGAATTCTTTGACAAAGACAAAGGTTCAATTAAAATTCTATTCTTAACAAGGCTCCACGAAACCTTCCAAAGACCATTAATCATATTGAAAGTATTAGAGAAAGTATTAGATTTCAACATTTGGCTTAGGGGTTTTCGTTCAACCGTTTTCTTATCATCCCCTAATATGAGGATAGTAATGTCATTGTCAAGTTTTTCCGGATCAGCATCGAGGTCTATGGAAGTAGCTTTGGTTACATCAAAGATAAAGCCTACGTAAGGAGTTTGTTCATCAACCCAGGCCATCTGTCCTGCGGCGGCACCAAGAAAGGTTTTTTTAGGGTTCTCTCTTGCGTCAGAACAAAGCATTCCTCGATTGGCCAGAGCATTTGGATGTTCACCATATGGCCCCAAAGTGAGCAATACTTTTAACCAACGATCGAAAGGAGGGCTTGAGGAATATTGTTTTGCAAGTACTGAATTGGGATCAGTTGTATGTTCTCCCGATATCAAATCAACAAATAAGTGCATCCCTTTTTGACCATCATTCCCAATAGGATAGGACGAAGAATTAGTATCTGAAAACCTAACTTTTTTTTGATACGGCTCTCGGATTGAATTGTAATTGTTATCTTTTATAGTGTCTTTACGTACTTCCAGTGTCCCAGAATGCATATGTTTTGGCTTACCTGCAATGTCAATGTACAAGCTAACACCCTCCACGATAGGTTGTCCATATTCATAGATGGCAAGTGTATCGGCTACATAGATTGGAAAACCGGTCCATGCCTCCGGTTGGAACAGTCTGAACCTTTTATGCTCTAAGATCATTTTAAGTTGCGTTCGGAAACGTTTTGACCACGTCCATAGGTAATCTCCAAAATCAACTTTTCGTTTAGTGTTGAAAGCACACATGAAAAACAACAAACGTATTCCTTGATTTAGGTTAGCGCGCATCATTAGAATACCTTCAAGGCTCATGGATTCGATAAGGGGGAGTCCACCGTAATCATTTGCTCCAGTTAAGGCATTATGAAGTTCCGCCATATGGTTGGAAAGTTCTTCACTAGTGATCATATCATTTGCCAAATTAACACATCCCTCATGATCATCTGCATAAAGTCTTTCTATTGCTATAACCCAATTGTTAATTTGGGTCAAGGCAGGGTTAATCTTGTCACCTACCAATAACTTTTCTATTTTTCTCAGTTCAGTAATAATACTTAGAAGTTTATTATCTATAGATTGAAGCTCCGACTCGATCTTTTTCAGAGAGTCCAGAACAGATTTGCGAAATTGTTCTGTTTTTTCTGTTTCATCAATGCCATTGATAAATTCTACGAAGGTTGAAACACCCTCGAAAATTTTGCCTGCCCCTTCTGTTAACATTTCTGTTGCTTCTGTTACTTCTTTAGCTTCTGACATTGTTGTTAGCTTTTAGACTGTTAATTTTATTTATTGGCAATTGTTGTTTATCGATAACAACTTCTAAATATCTCGTTTTACTTTGTCAAAAGTTCTTCACCCCAATAAATCACTGTAACATAGTATATATCATATTCTAATAACGGCACTATCTCAACAAAATTCGCAGGCTGTACATTGTTGCTCACCCATTTCATTGCTTGTGCATATTGATTTGCATACATATACCCGGCAGTACCTTGTTGAGAATGTCTATAGTCCATAAATCTAGGGTTACCACCTGAAATTCTATGCTCTAAAAGAATTAATTTTCTGTTGGAGGTTTCGTTTGTGCTCATATATTTTCTAATTAGTTTTGGTTAGTATATGGTGTTGGAGTACAACACTCTGTTCTCCGAAGATAGAATATTATATCTAAATGCGCTTATTATTATTAAGGACATACAATTGATTTTACACAACTGTCTTAACAGTACTTATTTAGCAATATGAAAATTAAATTATATAACAAAAATCGCTAGTTGTATTATTAGGAATTAAAAATCGAAAAAACACCAATTCTCTAAGGCAACCACTTTTTATCAAAGTTCGGTTTACGTTTTTCTAAGAAAGCATCTCTACCTTCTTTGGCCTCATCTGTCATATAGGCAAGGCGTGTTGCTTCTCCTGCAAATACTTGTTGTCCTACCATGCCATCGTCAGTAAGATTCATTGCGAATTTCAACATTTTAATAGAAGTTGGTGATTTTGTTAAGATCTCTTGCGCCCATTCAAAAGCGGTATCTTCTAATTCATCATGAGGGATTACGGCATTTACCATTCCCATTTCAAAAGCTTCTTGTGCGCTATAATTTCTTCCAAGGAAAAATATTTCACGAGCTTTCTTTTGCCCTACCATTTTAGCAAGGTAAGCACTTCCGTAGCCTCCGTCGAAACTAGTAACGTCTGCATCGGTTTGTTTAAAAATAGCGTGTTCCTTACTCGCTAATGTTAAATCACAAACTACATGAAGGCTATGCCCTCCTCCTACTGCCCAACCTGGCACTACACATATCACTGCTTTTGGCATAAAGCGAATCATACGCTGAAGGTCTAAAATATTAAGGCGATGGTATCCATCTTCACCTACATAACCTTGATGTCCACGGGCTTTTTGATCTCCTCCACTACAAAAACTATAGACACCATCTTTAGAAGAAGGACCTTCAGCAGAAAGCAAAACCACACCAATAGAAGTATCTTCTTGCGCATCGTAAAATGCATCTAATAATTCACTGGTAGTTTTTGGTCGGAAAGCATTGCGAACATCCGGTCGATTAAATGCAACTCTTGCCACACCATCACATTTTTTATAGGTGATATCTGTATATTCTTTAACGGTTTTCCAGTTGGGAGAATTCATGGTATATATTTTAAGGTAAATATAGAAAAGAGTGGTGGAAAAACACCCTTTTTAGACTGACAATTATCATAACTTTTTAGACTTTTAGCTCGTAACTTTGAGTAAAATTTTGAGAAATAATATTTAAATTATTATTAAAATGGCAAAAGTAAAAGGAGCGATAGTTGTTGATACAGAAAAGTGCAAAGGCTGTGAAGTTTGCATGCCAGTTTGCCAAGACAATGTTATCAGCATGTCTAAAGAAGTAAATCGTAAAGGGTACCATTATGCATATATGAGCGATCCCGAAGCTTGTAATGGTTGTACTAATTGTGGTTTAGTATGTCCAGACAGAGCAATCACTGTCTACAGAATGAAAGTTTAACAGCATTTAAACAATAAAAAAATGTCCGAATTAAAATTAATGAAAGGCAATGAAGCACTGGCAGAAGGAGCAATTCGAGCTGGTGTTGATGCCTACTTTGGGTATCCCATTACTCCTCAGTCTGAAGTTATAGAATACTTAATGAGAGAGCGGCCTGAAGAAAGAACAGGAATGGTGGTTTTACAAGCTGAAAGTGAAATTGCAGCGATTAACATGGTTTATGGTGCTGCTAGTACTGGAAAACGCGCTATGACCTCATCTTCTAGCCCTGGAATTTCATTAAAACTAGAAGGGATTTCTTATTTAGCAGGTGCTGAATTACCAGCTGTAATTGTAAATGTGGTTCGTGGTGGACCTGGTTTGGGAACCATACAACCCTCACAAGCAGATTATTTTCAATCGGTTAAAGGTGGTGGACACGGAGATTACAAGCTTTACGTATTGGCTCCCGCTTCCGTTCAAGAAATGTCAGATTTTGTAGAAGATGCTTTTGATATCGCCTTTAAATACAGAGCTCCTGTATTAATTCTTTCAGATGGCTTAATAGGTCAAATGATGGAGAAAGTAGTTTTAAAAGACCAACAAGAACGAAGAACCGATAAAGAAGTCATTGAAAGTTGTGGCGATTGGGCAACTACAGGTAGAACAAACAGAGAACGAAATATAATCACTTCTCTCGATTTGCAATCTGAAAAAATGGAAGCACGAGTTCATAGATTAATGAAAAAATATGAGCAAATGGAAAAAGAAGATTTGCGGTATGAAAAAATAAACTGTGACGATGCAGAATACTTAATAGTTGCCTATGGTTCTAGTGCTCGAATTGCACAAAAAGCAATTGAATTAGCTAGAGAAAAAGGCATAAAAGCAGGTTTATTAAGACCTATCACTTTGTTCCCTTTTCCAAAACAGGAATTATTCGATCTCGCAGATCAGGTTAAAGGAATATTAAGTGTCGAGTTAAGTACTGGTCAGATGGTAGAAGATGTTCGCCTTTCAGTAGAACATAAAGTCCCTGTTGAACACTTTGGAAGAACTGGTGGTATTATTCATACCCCAGAAGAAATATTAGAAGCTTTAGAACAAAAAATAATAAATAATGGACGTATTAGACATCATAAAACCCGAGAATCGAGTATTCTGTAAATCAAAATTAATGACCGATACGGCTTTATCGTATTGTCCTGGCTGTGGTCATGGAACTGCTCATAATTTAGCTATGGAGGTGATTGATGAAATGGGTATTGTTGAAGATACCATAGGTGTTGCTCCTGTGGGATGTTCGGTATTGGCTTATGATTTTATGAATATAGATATGACGCAAGCTGCACATGGTAGAGCACCTGCCGTTGCTACTGCAATAGCAAGAACATGGCCAGACAAGTATGTTTTTACATATCAAGGTGATGGAGATTTAGCAGCCATTGGTAGTGCAGAAACTTTGCATACTTGCAACCGAGGTGAAAATATTGTAATCATTTTTGTTAATAACGGAATTTATGGTATGACAGGAGGGCAAATGGCTCCAACCACTATACCTGGAATGCGTACTTCAACATCTCCTTATGGCCGTGAAATTGAAACCATGGGCTCCCCATTAAAAATGACAGAACTCATTGCAAATCTTCCTGGAGTGTATTATGTAACAAGACAAGCAGTACACACCCATAAGCATGCAAGAAAAGCAAAAAAAGCAATTAAAAAGGCTTTTGAAAACACACGGTTAAAAAAAGGGCTTTCTTTTGTAGAGATTGTTTCAAATTGTAACTCTGGATGGAAAATGAATCCAATTGAATCTAACGAATGGATGGTAGAAAATATGTTCCCTTATTTTCCACTGGGTGATATTAAAGTAAACGGTAAATTAAAATAACAGTTATGACAGAAGAAATTATTATTGCTGGATTTGGAGGTCAAGGGGTACTATCTATGGGTAAAATATTAGCATATTCTGGAATCATGCAAGATCAGGAAGTTAGTTGGATGCCTTCGTATGGACCAGAAATGAGAGGTGGTACAGCAAACGTAACAGTTATATTAAGCAATGATAGAATTAGCTCCCCTTATTTAAAAGTTTTTGATACTGCAATTATTCTAAATCAGCAGTCCATGGATAAGTTTGAGCATTCTGTTAAACCTGGAGGATATTTAATTTATGATCCTAATGGGATTATACAACATCCAACAAGAACAGACATACATGTATTCTCTATTGAAGGCTCCAAAATTGCAGCTGAAATGGGAAATAAAAAAATATTTAATATGGTTATTTTAGGAGGATTCTTAAAAGTTAAACCCATTGTTAAATTAGATAATGTAATTGATGGTTTAAAAAAATCGCTTTCTGAAAGGTATCATCATTTAATCCCAAAAAATGAAGAAGCACTACATAAAGGTATAAAGAGTATTATTCCTTTTAAAATAAACAATAAGGTTTTTTCATGATTTTTAGTATTTATTATAATCTATTTTAAAATGAAAATGGTAAAGGGTTTCTAATAAATTCTTTACCTTTTTTGGTGATAGATAAAAGGGTACTATTCTTAATCACATTCTTTATAATATCGTAAAAATTGAATAACTTCGAAAAATTGTAAAAGTGTTTAGTTTACAATTTTGATATCGTAATAAATTCAGTAAATAATTAAGTAGAAAATAATATAAATTCAAAATAAACAAAAATGAATAAACTAGTACTTAGCCTTGGAATTGCTTTTAGCAGCTTGTTGATTACAGCACAAGAAACCTATAAATTTACCCCTCTAATCGATATCGATGCTACTCCTGTGATTAGTCAAGGAAACACCGGAACATGTTGGAGTTTTTCTACTTCTTCCTTTTTAGAATCTGAAATTATTAGACTTACCGGAAAGCAAGTCGATCTTTCTGAAATGTATAATGTTAGAAACACCTACCCAGCTAAAGCGGATAACTATGTAATGCGTCAAGGAAAAGCACAATTTAGTGAAGGTGGATTGGTTCATGATGTATTAAATAGTACCAGAGATTTTGGATTGGTACCTGTAGATAACTACAGTGGTCTTTTTGGAGATGCTACTAAACATAATCACGCTCAAATGGTTTCTACATTAACTGCTATGTTGGAAACTCATGTAAAAAATTCTAAAAATTTAAGTCCAAAATGGAAATCATCTTTTGATGCTACCTTAGATGTTTACTTAGGTAAGAATATAACAGAATTTACTTTTGAAGGCAAAAAATACACACCTCTAGAGTTTGCAGAAGCGATGAAAATAAATACTGCCGACTATGTAAATATCACTTCATTTACTCACGCTCCATTTTATTCAGAATTTATTTTAAACATCCCAGACAACTTCAGTAATGGAAGCTTTTATAATGTTCCAATTAATGATTTGGTTGCTATTGTTGATCATGCTCTAGAAAATGGATATACTGTTGCTTTAGATTGTGATGTTAGCGAACGTACTTTTTCTTCGAAGGATGGTGTTGCTGTTATCCCTTCAAATAAACTAAATAATTTAAAAGCACTTCATAGTATTTATCCTGAAATGAATGTGACACAGGAATACCGTCAGCAGGAATTTGAAAACTTTAATACTACCGATGATCATTTAATGCACATTACAGGTAAGGTAGAAGATCAAAATGGAAATGCTTATTATATGGTTAAAAATAGCTGGGGATCTAATCCAGAGCGAACTGCAAATGGTGGTTATGTTTATTTTAGTGAAGCTTATATGCGATTAAAAACCATAAGTATTACTTTGCATAAAAATGCTGTTACAAAAAATGTGGCTCAAAAATTAAGTCTAAACTAGATTATTAGAATATAAAGAGCATAAATTTTGAATGGATAAAATTAAACTTGGCCTCAAGGAAAATTGGTTACAATTCACCATATTAGTGATTGTAAATGCTTTCGTTGGTGGAATGGTTGGTTTAGAACGAACTATTTTTCCAAAATTTGCTGAGATTGAGTTTGGTGTTGCTTCCAAAACAGCAATATTATCTTTTATTATCGCTTTCGGAATTACCAAAGCAATAACCAATTACTTTACTGGTAAACTTGCAAATAGATTTGGAAGAAAAAATTTATTACTCTTAGGTTGGCTATTTGCAATCCCAATCCCTTTTGTTTTAATTTATGCTACCTCTTGGAATTGGGTGGTGTTTGCAAATATTCTTTTGGGTATAAATCAGGGATTGACTTGGAGTAGTACTGTGGTGATGAAAATTGATCTAGTTGGAGAAAAAGATCGAGGAATGGCCATGGGAATCAATGAATTTGCTGGGTATTTTGCGGTTGGAATTGTAGCTTTTTTAACTGGTTTCATCGCTCAAGAATATGGAGTTACACCCTACCCTTTTTATTTAGGGATAGGGATTTCTATAATTGGATTCTTATTATCTTTATTCTTTGTAAAAGACACCAGAGTTTTTGTAGCCAAGGAACAAGAAACTACCCTAACAGAAAAATTAGACCATGTTTTTTTAGAAACCACTTTTAAAAATAAAAACTTAAGCGCTGTTACACAGGCTGGACTAGTCAACAATTTAAACGATGGAATGATTTGGGGGCTCTTGCCTATTTTATTATTGTCTTTAAATTATGACTCTAAAAATATTGGAATAATCGCAGCGGTCTATCCAGCTGTTTGGGGTATTGGGCAATTATTCACCGGTAAAATGGCAGATATCTATTCAAAAAAGAAAATGCTATTTTGGGGGATGTTATTGCAGGGAATCGCAATTATGTTCATCCCATATTTTACAAGTTTCTATGCATTAATATTCATTGCAATTATCTTAGGCTTAGGAACAGCATTGGTCTATCCTACATTTTTATCGGCTATCGCAGATGCAACATCACCTAGACAACGAGCAGAAAGTATAGGGGTTTTTAGGCTATGGAGAGATTTAGGTTATGCGGTAGGTGCAATTATTTCTGGAATTATCGCGGATCTATTTGGGATAACTTATGCTATCTCTTTTATTGGAGGAATAACTCTATTATCCGCTTTGATCATTAAATTTAGAATGGAAAGTGACAAAAATTAAAGCTTATCTTTATCTTTCTTCTTAATACTTTTAAAAATGAAAAAATTAATATTTTTAAGCTTCATATTAATTAGCATTGTATTTGTTTCATGCAATTCCGATGCAAAACAAGAGGAGGGTAATAAAAACACATACCCCAAAATAGAAAGAGATTTAAAAGAGATTTTAAAAGATGGAAAACTAAGAGTTTCCACTACTTATAGTGGCACTAGCTATTTTCTTTATCGTGGTAGTCCAAAGGGATTCGAATATGAGCTTTTAAAGCGTTTTGCAGAGTACCTAGATGTAGAATTAGAAATTGTAGTAGCCAATGACATTAACAATCTAATACCCAATTTAAATAAAGGGAAGGTTGATTTAATCGCACATGGATTGACTATTACTTCGGAAAGAAAAGAAAAAATATCTTTTTCAGAATATATCTACTTAAGTCATCAGGTTTTAGTTCAAAAAAAGCCAGACAACTGGAGAAAAATGAAATGGAGTTCATTGGAACGTTCGCTGATTCATGACCCTATAGAGTTAATAAACGATACGGTTTCGATAAGAGCAGAAACTTCATATATGCATCGCATTAATAATCTATCTGATGAAATTGGAGGAAATATAGTTATCGATACCCTACATGGCTCAATTACGACAGATGAAATAATTAAAATGGTGGTAGATGGTAAAATTAAGTATACGGTTGCGGATGATAATATAGCTAAAATAGTTTCTTCCTATTATCCAATTTTAGATATTGAAGTACCAATTAGTTTTTCACAACGAATTGCTTGGGCAACCAGACAGTCTTCTCCAATCTTATTAGACGAATTAAATAAATGGCTAAAGGAGTTTAAAAAAGAAATAGATTATTATGTTATCTATGATAACTATTTTGAAAACAAAAGAGATTTTAGAAGACGTATAAAAAGTGATTTTTATAGTGTTAATGGGAATACTATAAGCAAATATGATGAATTGATAAAAAAAGAATCCAAAAAAATAGGCTGGGATTGGCGCTTGATTTCTTCTTTAATATATCAAGAATCTAGATTTGACCCAAAGTCAAAATCTTGGGCTGGAGCAGGAGGATTAATGCAAATAATGCCAGAAACTGCTAAAGAGTTGGGGATAAAAAACAGAAAAGACCCTACTGAAAGTGTTGTAGGTGGTACAAAATATTTATCTATTATTTGGGAACGATTTGATGATATAGAAGATTCTATTCAACGTAAAAAGTTTACAATGGCATCTTATAATTGCGGTCATAGTCATGTTTTAGATGCCCAACGATTAGCACAAAAAAAGGGATTAGATAGTACTAAATGGGATGATAATGTGGAAAAAATAATTTTAGAATTAAGTCTTCAAAAAAATTATAATGACCCAGTAGTTAAATATGGTTATGTTAGAGGAATTGAACCTTATAATTATGTTCAACAAATTTATGAACGATATGATCACTATAAAAAGTTTATCAAAGAGTAACGACTAAATATTTCTCTTTAACAGTTTTTGTCACTACTCCAACCACAATTTAAAATCTTTTACCCGCTCTCTAGCTACAATTACTTCTTGGTCTGTATAACTATTCAGTTTTAACTCTAAACGAGAGTTGGTATAGGAGATAATATCTTTAATCGCATTAATATTGATATAATATTTACGGCTAATTCTAAAAAACAATTTAGGAGACAATTCTTGCTCTAATTGTTCTAAAGTAGTGTCTAATAAATAATCTCTCCCACTGGTTGTATGTGCATAAGTTCCCTTATTTTCTGAATAAAAGCATTCAATTTCATCTACTGAAATCATTTTTAAATGCTGACCAATCTTAGTAGTAAACCTCATCTTATATTCTCGTTCTATCGGATTACCCAATAACTTTTTAATATCATCAAAGTTGAGTTGCACGTTTGAAGCTTGAGGCTTTAGCTCTTTGTATTTGTCGACTGCAACTTGCAATTCTTCATCATCAATAGGTTTTAGTAAATAGTCAATACTATTCAGTTTAAAAGCTTGCAATGCATATTCATCAAAAGCTGTGGTGAAAATTATGGAGCTTTTAATTTCAATGGTGTCAAAAATTTCAAAAGAAAGTCCATCACTTAATTGGATGTCCAAAAAAATTAAATCTGGATGTTCGTTGTTTTCAAACCAAAGTATAGATTCTTCTACACTATGTAGCATTTGGTTTACGTTTACCCCTACTTTTTCGAGCATACGCTGTAATCTACGTGCGGATGGTTTTTCGTCTTCTATAATTAAAACTTTCATATTGTAATACGTCTTTAATGTAATATTTTTTTAGGGTTAGTAGGGATTTATTTAAATTTATTTCGTTTTAAATCCTCTTCCTCTTTCTCCATAAACTCTTTAATCTTTCGGTCTTCCCAATCTTTAAAAATCTTAAAACTATTTTTAAAGACATGCAGTCCATGAAAAAACAATCCTATTCCCCAAAAGAATGGCGTAGTAAACATAGGCCATTTTGGAATTTCTATTCCAGAAAATCCGCTTTGAAAAACACCTAGGTTTATAATAATCAAAATTAAGTTAACGGTAATGTATACGGTAAGATGTATATAAAAATCTTTTACCTCCTTCACTCTTTTCTTTGCTTTTTTATATTTTGTCTCGTTATAATTATCCATAATACTTATTATTTCCATCTGTTATTTGATTGTTCATTATCATTATCCATAAACTCTTTTATCTTACGGTCTTCCCAGTTCTTATTCATATAAGGAACCCAGCCAAAGGCTTTGATTCCGTGACAAACGATTCCTATTCCCCATCCAAATGCGGCCCATAAAAACCAAGGGCTTCTCCATTCATTGGTATAGTAGTTTAATCCAGCCAAAAAGATAATAAAAACCACATAGGACATTAGGTTAGAATAAAACTTTTTAATGGCTATTACACGCTCTTTAGCTCGCATGTATTTATTTTCATTATTAAAATTATCCATGGTTTTATTTATTATAGTTATCAAAATCGTCCTTATCCATTAATTCCTTCATCTTTTTTTCTTCCCAATCCTTTCCTAAGAAAGGGTTATAATCAAAGGTTTCCATTGCATGCCCAGCTACACCAAATCCCCAACCCACTATTGGAAATATTGCCCAAGGAAAACCAGTGGATCTAAAATTTAAAAAGATAAACACTGGCATCATCATTAAGTAAATTGCAAAGTGAATGTAAAATCCTTTTAATTTCTCCACATGCTCCTTTGCACGGGCGTATTTTTTTTCAGATATATAACTTGTTTGTGTTTCCATAATTGTAATGTTTTTAGTTAATAATGGGATAGAAATGCAAAATTCTTTATCCGTTTTGTTTATTAAAACAGGTCTATCCGTTAGTAAATAATAGCGCTGCTTAATGTTTTTTAATCCAACGCCGGTACTAGCTTTTACCACTTGTTTTGGTTGTGAATTATTTTTTACTATTAAATTACCATCCTTTTCTTGAATTGAGATCTGTAATTTTTTAGTAGGGGTTACTATATTATGTTTTACCGCATTTTCTAATACTAATTGTAGCGATAGTGGTACTACTTTAGCTTCGGGATTACTTAACTTTTCTGGTAATGTGAAAACAATACTATCTTCAAATCGCATTTTTATAAGCGACATATATAAGGTTGCAAACTTTAACTCCTCCTCAACCGAAACCAAATCCTTATTTTTTTGCTCTAGAACATATCTGTAAACTTTAGATAAAGCTGTAGTAAACTTGGTCGCAGCTTCAGGGTTTTCTTCAATTAAGCTTGTTAATACATTTAAACTATTGAATAAAAAGTGAGGATCTAATTGATTTTTTAAAGCATCGAATTTTGCAGAAGCGGTCCCAGCAATAATCTTTTGTTCCTTAACCTTTTTCTCCTGTGTAAATCTGAAATAGTATATTATTAAAAATACAGTAGAAATCAATAAAGAAATAATTAAAACCACATAATAATACTCCGCTTTTTCTTCAGAAAGAAACTCATTAATACTTTCTCCTTCTATGTATACCTCTTGAAAAAACCTAAGTAGTATTATACAAACCAAAGTAACTCCGATAACTCCTGATATTACTCTAACTAAATTTTTAAACTTAAAAAAGGTTTCTTTAAAACGCTTAAGCATATACATAAAGAAAAAGAAGTTTGCCATATAAAACACCAATGAATACACTTGATTATAAACAAATATGAGCAACAGTTCTTTTGCATTCGTTATCACAATTCCATTAAAGTATCTTATTATCCACAGGACAACAAAAACTATTATACCCATTAGAAAAGCTTTGACTAATTCTTTTAGTATTCGATTCATATTATTTACAGTTTTCTACTAACATATTCTTTGCGCGTTCTAGTCCACCTTTGGGATAAAACTCTCCTGCTGGCTTATAATCTTCAAAAAGCTCTATAGACCTTTGTATATTATTACAATAAGGCTCAATAGAGTTTCCGAAAAACTTTGCGCTTCCAATATTCCATTCTGCATTGTTCATGATTACTCTTGGATTATCTGGTGCTAATCTCAAGGCTTCTTGATAAATCATAGAAACTTTTCCTCCATATTTCATTCCATATGTTGCTCCATCGTATGCAACCCAGACGGTATGCCATAAAGCATCTAAAATTAATAATTCTGGGTTATCTTTTGAAATAGCTTTAGCTTTATTTAAATATTCCAATGCTTTATCCATCTGTGTCTTTAATTTTGCCGCATCCTTTTCACCAAACCCTTGTATGGTTGTAATATAGGAAACGTAAAAAGGCGACAACCATTCATCAGGATCTGCTGTAGCAATTCTTTCAAAAAGGTTCACAGCTTCATTGGGTTTGTTTTCTCCCCAAAGGTCTAATGCCTTTTGCATCCCTTTTTGATATTGGGTTTGACTTATTCCTGAAAAGGATATGATTGCGATGGTAATGATTAGTACTTTTTTCATTTTAATTTATTGTATAACAATAAGTGATTTAAATCTTGATTAGTTAAAAATAAGCCTATCGCAATTAGTAATGTGATTAATTTAAATTCTTTTTTAAATTGTTTTCTTAACCTCTAGAAAGATAGGAGAAGCTATAGATTAATTTCGAAGGTTTTCAATTCTCCATTTTTAACTTCAAACTTTGCATCTTCCCATTTTGGGGGACCAAATTTAGCTGGAGCGTTATTAGATGTTCCAGTATCTTCGGTTGGATACATTCCCATAAAAAAATTGAGTTCTCCATTAGCATCTTCATCATGATAGCAAGAAATGGCATATACTCCATCTGGTATATCAGTAAAGGTGATACTTGCTTTTTTATCGGTTATTTCTGATGAATTGGATTGATAGTATTCTTTTAAAAAATCACCTTCTTCATTGTATAATCCTACCATTACAGATCCTTGGTTAGATTTAAATCCTGTAATATTTACAGCAATTGAATTCTGTGCTTGTAATAATAATCCAGTTAAAAGTATTGCGAAATAAGTAAGTACTGTTTGCATAATGTAAATTTTATTGATTGTTTTTTTTAATTACACTACAAATATCTAGTAAAAGCTTAGTTTGATAAAATCACTTTTACTGAATTGTAATATTTAAATGATGAATTGTAAAATATTTTGGATATAATAAAAAAGACTTTCCTTTTTTTAACTTTATAATATTTTGATAAAACTCATATATATGAATACTAAAAAAATTAGATAGCCTCAATTGATTTAAATACTTCTGATGCTAATTTCCAATTCTTTCTACTAGAAGATCTAGTATTAAAGAATATTTTTTTACGAATTAAATAGAACCAGGAATGAATAGGTGAAAAAAATCTTCTTTTATTCAACCTTTTATTGATATTAACTAACAAATTGGCGGTATAGACAAGGTTGATATATGGAGGTTCTGCAGTCTTAATTTGATCCCTGAATTCATAAAAAAAATCGCTATATATTTTTTGAGTTTTTTTATCATTTAGTAATTTAATAATTACTCCTTCGAAAGTCTTAAGCATGCTAATATTTATACAATGATTAAGGTATAATTTTGAAACAAGATTAAGATAACTTAAAGCTCTAATTATAGTTTCACGATCTAATCCTTTACAAGACCCTTCAATTTCAATTTCGTTAAGGACTTCTTTTTTTTGCATGTTCATCATGCTAATCAAGGAATTACTTCCCGCTTGTATCCAATAAACTCTAAGAAAAAGCAGGATTGAAATTACTGTGATGACCAATTGAAAAATATCTAATACCATGATAAAATATTTTATACTATTTTATATTAACTCTACTAGTGCGATTTGTTGATTTTGTTAATTCAATGACTTCCATTAATTTCTCAATATCTTTAGGAGTGTTAAACAAATGAACTGAAACTCTTAATGAGTTTCCTCTTACAGAAAGATAAACCTTGTTCTTAATTAAGTTTTCTTTTAACAATTCGATATTGAATTCTTTAGGCATTTTTAAACTAAATAAATGGCTTGAAAAATAAGTGTCATTTTCAAATTTAACGCCCAAGTTTATTAAATAACTAATTAGCGGTTTAATCAATTCTTTAGAATAGTCCTGTAGATCTGAATTTAACCAACTATTAACTTGAACCAATGATTGCTTAAGCATTGGCATTAAAATAAAATTACTAGTTTCACCAACGTTATATCTTCCAGCATTAGGATTATATTCTGGGTCATAATCAGAAAGATTACTAAAATCAATAGCATTAGTTCTATTCAACCAAGATTCTTCAATGGGAGTTCCATCATTAAAACAGTTCCCCATATAAGCTAAACCCAATGAATATGGTCCAAACAGCCATTTATAACTCGGGCATATTAAAGCGTCAATATTGAATTTCTTTACATCTATGGGTAAAACACCAACAGATTGTGCACCGTCTACAATAAATTTAGCTCCAACAGACTTGCACTTTTTACCTATACTTTCAAGGTCAAATTTTAATCCGTTCATCCAGTGAATGGATGATAAAATAACTACTGCTGTTTTTTTATTGATGCTATTAATAATATTATTATTCCAAACCTCTCCAATAAATCCTAGATTATCTATGGCTTTTATCGTTTTTAATTCTGCATTATTAGTATCGCACCATTTTTTAATTGAAAAATAATCGCTTGGAAAGTCATTTTCAACTACTATTGCGTGTTGCCCCTTTGAACAAGAAATATTGTTTAAAACCGAACTGAACCCATAAGAGGCTGAAGGAATGATAGCAACTTCGGAAGGCAAACAATTAACAATTTTCCCAAATAATACTCTTACTTCTTCGGTTACTTTAAAAAAATCTAATGGAGTGATATCTGCAGGATTTCGATTACGAATTAATGCTTTTATAGCAGCTTCTTCAACAGTTTTAAGTAAAGGAGCTTTATAAGCACAATTTAGATAATGGTCATTCTCTTTAAGGTTGAATAATTTTTTTTGGTCTTCTATCATAATGTGTCACAATGATTTGACATATATAGTAGATTTTATAATACTGTATATGAGAAGTTTGAAGAAGTAATTTAGTAATTTTTTTTGAAGTCTACAAATCTTGTTATTATTTAAACTATTTATAAAAATGCTTAAACCTAAAGTACACTTTAGTCTTTATACAAATTTACTTTTGACATAATTTTAAAGAAAAATTAAAGTTTATCCAACTGATTGTCTGTACCAACTTCACTAATGGTCCAAAAGAAACCTACGAAGAAGAATTGATCGGCAGCTGGAAGCAATGCTCTACGATCAAAATGGCCATTATCGTCAGGAGTTCTAGAATACTGATACCCATTTATATTTGAAAACCCTAATACATTATTCACTGAAACATATAGGATTTTTTGAGGGCTAATTAAATAGGCCCAATTCAAACTAATACTATTATAATTCTTAGTTTTTTCTTGTAGAAAACCATCTTCATTTGGGTTGGTATAGGTTCTTCCACTTCCAAAAAGATAACTAAATCCAATTTGACTTTTCCAATCTTCAATCCAATATTTAGCAACTACAGATAAATTATGGGTATTGGCAAAGGATGGGGTTGCTGCTATCGGATAATTTTGATACTCTCTCTCGGTATCTAAGTACGAATAGCTCAACCAATAGTCAATATTATCTATACTTTTATTATCTCTCCAAAATAAATCAATTCCTTGTGCATATCCGTCTCCTTCGCTATTAAACTCACTACTAAAAATAAGATTTTCAGTAGCATAGGTTACTAAGTTAGTATAGTTTTTTCGGTAAAGTTCAGCTCTAAATATTCTATTATCAGCAGTAAATTGATAGTTTAAAATATAATGCTGCGTCTTTTGTGCTTGTAGATCCTGAGC
>CAJXYJ010000023.1 GCA_913063255.1 uncultured Flavobacteriales bacterium
TGCTCTAAAAATAAATAGTAATTATTGTCGGCTGCCAAATTTAGAAATTTTTCTTTCTCTGGCATGGTTAATAAAGGTCTTGTATCGTATCCCATTACAAAAGGAAGAGGTAAATGACCAGCGGTAGGCAATAAATCTGCCATAAACACAATGGTCTTTCCTTTGTAATTTATATGAGGAATCATTTGTTTTTCGGTATGGCCATCTGCAAAGAAAATTCCAAAATCTAATTCTTTTGCTTCAGAGAAATCTGAAATAGGGTCTGCTACAAACTTTAGTTGACCACTTTCTTCCATTGGAAGGATGTTTTCAGTTAAAAAAGATGCTTTTTCTCTTCGGTTGGGTTTTGTTGCCCAATCCCAATGTCTTTGATTACTCCAGTAGTCTGCATTTTTAAACGCAGGCTCATAACCCGTTCGGTCTTTATTCCATTGTACAGCCCCTCCACAATGATCAAAATGTAAATGGGTTAAAAAGACATCGGTGATATCATTTTTATGAAAGCCGTGGGTTTTTAAGGAATTTTCTATAGAGTATTCTCCCCAAGGAAAGTAATACCCATAAAATTTCTCGGATTGCTTATTACCCATACCAGTGTCGATAAGCGTTAGTCTGTTTCCGTTTTCAATTAAAAGACAACGTGCAGCAATATCGATCATATTGTTGGAGTCTGCAGGGTTTGTTCTAGACCAAAGAGATTTAGGTACTACGCCAAACATAGCGCCTCCATCCAGCTTAAAATTTCCCGCTTCAATAGGGTATAAATTCATAAGCGTGCAAAATAAGAAATCATGTTAAATTATAGTGTATTGTTAAGGAATTATTATGACAAGATTTAATCAACTTTATCTGTCTTTTGAAAAACCTTTATTCCCAATAAATAGTTATTAAGAAATATCTTTAAAATTCATGTGTTTCAATAAATTAAGGCCGAAGGTTAACATGTTTTGAACTTCATCAGTTTTAGCAATGTGAAGGTATTTAAATATCATTAAAGCTTCTCCATTGCTTTCAATATGATGAATTTCATTGTCCTCTAAAAATTGAATAAGATCCTCTGTAAAAAACTCACGTATTTCGCTTTCATTTTCCCCACTTAATAAAAATTTATTAGAAAAATCTGTATTCCTTTTAAAATTAATATCACCGCTAGCCCCAGACAACACCTTTACTTTATTAAAAATCTTATCAAATAGACCCTCTTTATCTATTATAAATTTAGGTATAGATGTGGGTAGTCGGATTATCTGTACAGTAGTTTGATAAACCTCAAGAGCTAACAATGCTCCTTCATCAAAAACGATATCTGCAATCTCCCATTGTGCGTTATTTTCAACATCTAACCCCTGTAAGGAATTACTTTTCATTTCAATTGGACGGGAGTCAAAGAAATGGAAATTCCTTAAATATGAAGTATTCCAATCTACTTCACGCTGAAAGGACCAACCATTTAAGTTTGCCAATTTTTGTAATCGGATTTGTCGTTTTGAAATACGTTTTTTTATTCGTCCTGTTACAATTTTTAGGGCTCTATTATGACTTGTTGAAGCAACATGATTATCTAAACCAACAAGTCTTACTTCTCCGCCAAAATCATCATGAATTCGTTTAAAATCTATAATATTCTCCATTATTGAAAGGTCAACTAATCGCGTTTGTGACATATCAATAATAACCTTAGACCCATTAGGAATATCCTTAAGTAGTTTATCTAATTTTAATGAATATAAAAAATTAGTAATCCCCTTTAACTTAACATCATAAGTGCCGTTCTCTAAATGGTATACTTTTGATCCTGATTTAAAAATCATTTTAAAAAAATGAAGAAAACCGACTTTTGCTAAAAGCATTTGTAATGCAAGAGTTACTAATATTCCTCCAAGTATTCCATAAAGTAAATCAGTAAATAGCGTTATTAAAAGTGTTGAAGAAAGAAACAATAACTGCTCTACTCCTTGGTCATATGCGTGTTTAAAAACTTTAGGGGAAGCTAATTTATATCCTGTGTGCACTAAGATTGCAGCTAATGCAGCTAATGGTATGCTTCTTAAAATTGGTGCCAAAATGAGAACAAAAAGGATTAAAAAGATTCCATGATAAAAATTAGACCATTTTGTTTTTGCATTACTATTTACATTAACTGTACTTCTAACAATAACAGTGATAATAGGCAAGCCACCTAAAGCGCCAGAAACCATTGAACTAAGGCCTACCCCAATTAAATCTTTGTTAAGATTTGTTGTACGCCTATATGGATCTAGTTTGTCTACAGCTCTAGCACTAGCTAGAGTCTCTACAGATGCAATCATAGTTATAGACAAAACGGTTAACCAAAAAGGGAATGTATTAATCATACCAAAATCTGGATGCATAATGCTTTCTAAAGGATTGTCTGGTATATCAATTAATAAATGAGGACCAATGCTAAAATCATTACCAAAAAAAGAAAGACTGTGTTCGTTGAAAAAATCAAAGCCAAAAACAAAAGGCAAGGCTAATAATAGAACCCACATGGGCGCAGGAATGATGCGTATAAACTTATACTTTATTTTTTTATAAAAGACAAGAACCAATATCCCTGATAATGCAATTAAAAACACGAATGGATTGGCTTCTGGTAACTTATAAAAAACATCCAGAAGTGTCCCTATAATAGTATCAGATGTAGATTTTGTACCTAAGGTATAATGGATTTGTTTAGAAAAAATAATAACTCCAATTGCAGCTAAAATACCATGCAATACTGAAGAAGGTAATAATTTAGCAAAACGGCCTAATTTAAGAAATCCTAAAAGTGCTTGAATTGCTCCTGAAACAACAATAGCTGCAAGGACATAATTAATATTACCATCTAAGGCAACGAGTCCTCCTAAAATTACTGCAATTAATCCAGCAGCTGGGCCATTAATTGCCAAATGCCCTCCTCGAAAGAATGTTGTTACTACACCTCCAATAATAGCAGAAAGGACACCCGCCATTGGTGATACTTCTGAAGCTACAGCGATTCCTAACGCTAAAGGCAATGCCACAAGGGACACACTTATTGCTGCAGAAACATCATTACGCCAATTTTCTTTCAGCCCTTTAAAGCCTGTTGATGGAATTTGGTTGTTAATTTTCATGGGTCTTAATATACATATTTGTATAAAAAATGCCTTTATAAAAGTAAAACTTTTGTTTAGTTTGTTTTCTTAGAAGTAAATAATGGATTATTTGCAGATTTAGACCAACTGTTTAATAGACAAATAAAAACATGAAACTAATAGCGGCTTAAATTAAAGTAAAAATTTAGGCGCTAATTCTATAAAATTAATTAGTATTTTTAACTCAAACTTTTTTGAATGCTAGAATTAGGCGGAATTATTATATTAGGAATATTAGCACAATGGTTTGCTTGGAAATTTAAAATTCCCGCAATTTTACCTTTGTTATTAATTGGGTTATTGGTTGGACCAATTTCTGCCGAATTTTTATCTGAAGATGGTACAAAATGGATAGAACCTGTTTGGAATGGTACCGAAGGATTGTTTGCTGGTAAAAACCTTTATTTTTTTGTGTCACTTTCCATTAGTATCATTCTTTTTGAAGGTGGACTAACTTTAAAATTAAAAGAAATTAAAAGTGTAGGACCTTTAGTTATAACAAAGCTAATTACATTAGGGTCGTTCATTACTTTTGCAGGAGCCGGTATTGCTGCGCATTATATATTTAATTTAAGCTGGGAAATTTCATTATTATTTTCAGCACTAATCATTGTAACAGGACCAACGGTAATCACTCCTATTTTAAGAAATATCCCTCTTAAAAAAGACGTCTCAGCAATTTTAAAATGGGAAGGAATATTAATAGATCCAATAGGTGCCTTGGTAGCGGTTTTGGTTTTTGAGTTTATAAGTGTTGGCGCAGGAGAAGAATACACAAAAACGGCATTGGTAGAATTTGGAAAAATTGTATTATTTGGTTCTACCTTTGGCTTTACTTTTGCTCACGCATTAAATTTTGCGATAAATAAAAAATGGATTCCTCATTATTTATTAAATGTATTTGCCCTAGCTTCAGTATTAGGGGTTTTTATACTATCGGATAGTTTTTCACATGAATCGGGTTTACTAGCTGTGGTTGTAATGGGAATGGTATTGGGAAATTCTAATTCCACTTATATTAAAGAACTGCTTTACTTTAAAGAATCGCTAAGCATTCTCCTTATTTCTATTCTTTTTATTCTACTTTCAGCTAATATGAACATGGAAGACTTATGGCTTATTTATAATTGGAAAACTGCGATTCTTTTTGCAATTGTGGTTTTTGTAATTCGCCCTTTAGGTGTTTTTTTAAGTACTCGTAAATCCAATTTATCGATTAACGAAAAACTGTTTATAAGCTGGGTAGGGCCAAGGGGAATTGTAGCGGCAGGAATTGCTTCCTTATTTGGAATCACTTTGGTTTATAAAGGTGTTGAGGGAGCCGAATATATCACCCCGTTGGTATTTATGATTGTACTTGGCACAGTACTATTAAACGCTACAACCGCAAGACTTTTTGCTAGAATAACAGGAGTGTTTTTAGAAAAATCAAACGGTATTTTAATTGTTGGAGCTTCTGAAGTTTCTCAATTAATAGGAGATTATCTAAAAAAGAACAACCGTCATGTAGTTTTAATAGATAGTAATCAAACCAATATTGCAAAAGCAAAAGAAAAGGGATTAGAGGCACTAACCACAGATATTTATTCAGACACCTTAGAGGATAATATAGAATTAAACGACATCGGGTTTTTAATGGCATTAACGGGAAGTGCAGATATCAATAAATATGCAATCCATAAATTTAAAGATCACTTTGGAGAGAACGGATCTTTTAGACTAGTTACTGAAGAAGAAAAAAACGACCCAACTAACAATCCAAAAGAGGGCTTGTTTTCGCATACAGATGACTTTGCTTTATTAACTAGAACCGCGCAAGATTATCCAACAATAAATGAGGTGCCAATAATTGACAGATCACATTATAAGCGTCTTATTAAACAAACCATTGATAATAAAAACACGATTCCAATATTTTTAAAAGACAAAAAAGGAGAGTTGTCCATCATTTCCTCTCATAGTAAAGATATTGATAAAACTGATTCCGGGTTTACCTTGGTTTACTTAGGAAAGCCAATAGATTTAGAAGAAACACCCGTTAAAGAATAACATTAAAAAAGGAATTGCGTTATAACGAAACAAAACCCACAGCATTGAAAAAACCACTATTTATTATAGCTATACTTTTTACTATTATTTCTTGTAAGGAGGACGATTCTGTTTCCTGTACCACCTGCAATTCCTCTCAAACAATTGCTTTTGAAGTTTGTCAAGATAGTAATGGAAACGCTTCTGTAAATGGGGAGAGTACAGGTACAAGTTACGATACTTATATCGCGGATTTAGAAGAAGCTGGGGCTACTTGTGGTAATTAACTTTTCCAGTATTGTGGTGCTGTTTCTTCAGAAATTTGATTCCAATAATCTGGAGTTACTTTATGACCCTCAAAAGTTTTTAACCTTCTGTTAAACACCCAAAGGGTAGGGTTAAAAACCATATCGGTTACAGCAACAGTGTAGAGTTGTGGTTCTTCTTCTGTTTTTCTTTTTTCTTCTTGTATTATTACTTCAAACCCATTGTGTTCTAATAATTTTTTCAAAAAGACTTTCCTTCCTTCTTCAATTTTTTTTTCAACAAAAGTTACTCTTTGTTCCTCAATACTTCCAAATAAGTGCTTACCTCCTAATCCCATAAAACATTACATAAAGTTACTACTAAGTTCAAAAATATATTCATATAACGGACTGTATAATCCGAGGATTAAAATACCCAAAACAGTAAGAATTAATCCAATTCTCATATATAATTTACTAGCAAAAAAGGGTATAGAATTTTCGCTTTTACGTAAGAACATAGCCCGGATTACCAATAAATAGTAATATAATGAAATAGTTACATTCACTACCGCCAAGAAAACTAACAAATAATACCCTTTACTTGCTGCTGCTGTAAAGAGGAAAAACTTTCCGAAGAAACCAGCAACTGGAGGAATTCCTGCCAATGAAAAGAGAGCTAACATCATCACCAAACTTAACTTAGGGTTCGTTCTATACAAGCCTTCGTAGTCTTTCATGTTTTCTTTACCTGTTTGTAATGAAATTGCCTGAACCACACCAAAAGCAGCTAGATTAGAAAACACATATACCAATACAAAATACACTACAGTTGCAAAACCTAATTGATCCCCAGTAATAATACCCAATAATATAAACCCCGCTTGCGCAATGGATGAAAATGCTAAAAAACGTTTCATATTTTGTTGTCGTAAGGCAAATAAATTACCAATAAACATGGTTGCTATTGCAATGACGTACACCATGTTTTCCCAAACAAACATCAAGGGTTTAAAAACAGTAAATAATAAAATCATTAAGATAAAAACCGCTGCTCCTTTCGATATTACAGATAAATAAGAGGCGATACTTATGGGCGAGCCTTCATATACGTCTGCGGTCCAGAAATGAAAAGGAACTAAGGATATTTTAAAAGCTAATCCTGAGAAAAATAAAATCAACCCTAAGATGGATAAATTGCTTACTGAAATAACTTCCAATATCTCATTAAAGTAAATAGACCCTGTTGTTGCATATAACATAGAAATACCAAATAGCGATACTCCTGATGCTAATGCTGCAGACAAGATTAATTTCACTCCAGCTTCACTAGATATTCTTTTGGAAACTTCGAAAGCTGCTAAGGCAGCAACAGGAAGTGTAGATAACTCAAGACCTAAATAAAACATTAGAAAGTCTCCTGCCGAAATCATAAAATACATTCCCAATAAAGAAGAGAATAACAATACAAAGAATTCTGTACCTCTTTGTTGTTCCACTATTTTTTCTTGTAACCAATCTGCCGATTGTAATAACACAATTAAAACACCAACATTTAAAACATTTTTAAAGAAATGAATCATTTCATTGGTTCTAAACATACCTCCAAATAAGCTACTTTCTGCTAAACCTAAAAATCCAAGAACGGTATGAATTCCGAATAAGAAAATAGCCAAATGCACAATGTTACTCTTTTTGTGATGAGGTATAAAAATTTCAGCAATGATCAGCAATAAAGTAATTGCCAATAATATTAGCTCGTGCCTCATTAATAAAAAACTACTAAAATCCATATTAGTTATTTTATTTATTTAGTCTGAAGTCTGAAGACCGAAGACCATAAAATTTTCTTCTTTTAATATTTATAATACTCTCATTTATCACCAACTTCATTTTTAATTAAAGCACTCCCTGTATAAAAGGCTGTATACTTTCTAAAATCATATCACTTAACCAAAGAGGCGCAACTCCCATTCCTACTATCGGAATTAATAGTAATAATATTCCTGTTTTCTCGTACCATGTTACTTTTGGTAAGTTTAAAAAGGCTTCATTTTTCACAGGTCCCATTAACATAATCCCTACCACTCTTAATATATAAACAGCGGTTACTACAATGGCTGAAACTGAAATAATAGTCGCTACCCTGTAAAACATTTCTTCGTGTTGAAAGGCTCCTACAAAAATGTTCATTTCAGCAACAAATCCACTAAAACCAGGTAAACCTAGAGAAGCCAATCCTGCAATTACATAGACTACCGAAATAAACGGAATCACTTTTAATAGCCCTCCTAATTTGGTAATGTCTCTAGTATGTGTTCTTCCATAGATCATCCCGATTAAGGCAAAGAATAATGCAGTCATAAACCCGTGAGAAAGCGACTGTAAAATGGCTCCGTTCCAAGCAGTTTTGTTTAACATTAGTAAGGCGAATAACACCAATCCTAAGTGGCTTACTGAAGAATATGCATTGATATATTTTAAATCGGTTTGTTTTAAAGCTCCAAATGCTCCGTAAATAACTCCAGTTGCAGATAAAATAATAAAGAACCAAGACCAATCCATGGCTCCTTGGGGAAGTAAAAACATCGCTACTCTAAACACTCCGTATCCGCCTAATTTCATTAATACTCCCGCATGAAGCATCGATACTGCTGTTGGCGCTGATGCGTGACCATCTGGGGACCAAGTATGAAATGGGAACAGAGCACCAAGTACCGCAAAGCCAATAAAGGTTAATGGAAAAAATAATTTTTGTGCTTCAAAAGGAATGTTTACTTGTGCTATTTCTAAAATATTAAAAGTAAGCGGACCTCCATCTGCATTTGAATTGAAGTAGATCCCTAAAATTCCCACTAACAATACTGCAGACGCACCCATCAGCATTAAGGTTAATTTCATGGCAGAATATTCTTTAGGGCCTGTTCCCCAGATTCCTATTAAGAGGTACATCGGGATTACAGCAATTTCGAAGAAAACAAACATTGTAAACAGGTCTATAGAAATAAAGAAGCCATATACTCCCGTTGCTAAAACCAAAAGGGAGATAAAAAATTCTTTTGGCAGATCGTCCATTTTCCATGAAATAAAGACACCTGAAAGCACCACAATTGCAGTTAATAACAAAAGAGCTACCGATATTCCATCGACTCCAATAGCATAATGAATATTAAAACTTTCATACCAAATAAGGTCTTTGGTAAAGACCATAATACTATCATTAATTGCTCTTTCTTTAAAATAGGCAAAGACCAAATTAATTGCCATCCCTAATTGAAAAATACTTCCAATCATCGAAATTAACCGAGATTGCTTTAAGTCTTTCGCAAAGACCAAAGCTAAAATGGTTATAACAGGAACGATTATAAAAAGCGATAAAATATCCATATTAGTCTTTTAATTTGTCCATAGATAAATAAATACAATTGCCAGTACAACTACTCCAGCGATAAATGCAAATGCATAATCTTGGAGTTTCCCAGATTGCATTCCTTTAATTTTTTCTGAAACAACTACAGTTTTATTTCCTATGCCCTCCATGGTTCCATCTACTACTTTTTTATCGAACTGGGCGATAGGTGCTGAAATGCGATTGAAAATTATTTTTTTAGTGATGAACATATATAATTCATCAAAATAAAACTTATGATATGCCCATTTGTACAATGCCCCAAAAGACTTTGCATATTTATCAGACAAGCTATTTTCTTTTTTATAGAATACCCAAGCCAATGCAATTCCTATTACTCCAACTCCAACAGCAATTGCCGCAAGTGGATAGTTTAAATGTGCTTCAAACCCTTTATTATCTGGTGTAACATATTCGCTAAAAGGAATAAATCCAGCAACCACACTCATTCCTGCCAAAAACAGTAATGGAAAGGCCATAGACATAGGGGATTCATGAGGGGTGTGTTCGTACTCTTTTTCTTTTCCCCAGAAAATTCCGAAGTAAATTCTAAACATATAAAAAGCGGTTAATCCAGCCACAAATACTCCTATATAATATAACAATTGATTGTGTTCAAAGGCTGCTACTAATATTTCATCCTTACTCCAGAAACCTGCAAAAGGCGGAACTCCAGCGATTGCTAAAGCAGCAATTAAAAAAGTAATATTAGTAATAGGCATGTACTTTCTAAGCCCGCCCATATCTTTTAAATAATTACTGTGTACAGCGTGAATTACTGATCCAGCACCTAAGAACAATAAAGCTTTAAACATAGCATGAGTAAACAAATGAAACATGGAAGCCATATACCCAACACCTTCATGGCCATCATAACCCGAAACCCCTAATGCCATCATCATGTACCCTAGTTGAGACATGGTTGAAAATGCTAAGACTCGTTTAATATCGGTTTGAGTAATAGCAATAATGGCAGCAAAAAGAGAAGAAATACCACCGACATAAGCTACAATGTTTAATGCAAAACCGTCTTCAACAAAATAGAACATTGGGAATAAACGTGCTACTAAATATACACCAGCAACTACCATGGTTGCAGCATGAATTAATGCCGAAACAGGCGTTGGCCCTTCCATTGCATCTGGCAACCAAATATGAAAAGGAAGCATTGCAGATTTACCAGCACCACCAATAAAGATTAAAATAAGCCCCCAAGTAATTACCGATAAGCCCATAAATGAAGTAGAAGCCCAGTTTAATATGGCGGATCCTTCAGGGTTATTAAGTGTTTCAAAATCGAAAGTTCCGGTGTAGTAACCCATGATTAAGATTCCGATTAAGAAGCCTAAATCTGCAAAACGAGTTACAATAAATGCTTTTTTAGCAGCGGCTACTGCAGATGGTTTAGTGTAATAATAACCAATTAGTAAATAAGAAGAAACACCAACCAATTCCCAGAAAATATATATCTGAAACAAATTAGTTGCTAAAACCAATCCAAACATAGAGAATGAAAACAGCCCTAAGAAAGCAAAAAACTTGGTATAACCAGGATCTCCCTTCATATAACCACGACTATAAATGTGTACCATTAATGAAATTGTAGAAACCACTACTAACATCATTACTGAAATTGAATCTACCAATATTCCCATATCGATACGAAGAGTATCGGTGAAATTCATCCAAACCGTTTTATCAATAAACTGTTGGTATTTTCCATCTACTTTTCCAGAAACAAAGAAATATTGATAGGCCGCATAATAGGATAGAATTGCAGAGCTCAATAACCCTAGCACACCAATATAACCAGAAACTGCTGGCTTAATTTTTTGAAAATTAATTCCCAATAGCAAGAATACTGCTAGTGGAATGATTGGGATTAAGTATATATAACTAATGTTCATTGTTACCTTATATTTTCATTATAAATTTGACTTGTACGCAAAAGGCTTGAAGTTTGAAGACCGCAGACTGAAGAACTTCCGTCTTCCGTCACCTGTCTTGTTACTTTAAAAGTCATTATTTCAATCAATATTATATTTAGTTATGTTTTATAATTTTTATTCGATTTAATATTTCATAATTTCAGTATCCTTTACTTCAACAGAACTAATCTGCCTGTACAGATTTATAATAATCGAAATTGCTAGTGCAGCCTCAGCCGCAGCAACAGCTATTATAAATATGGAAAATATAACACCTTGTAACATATCTGGATATAAATATTTGTTGATAATCACAAAGTTTATAACCGATGCATTCATTATTAATTCCACTGAAATTAAAATGGAAATCAAATTCTTTCTGGTAATAAACCCATAGACTCCTATAAAAAACAGAACGGTGGTTAGGGTTAAAATTTCGTATATGCTAATTCCGGGTATCATGTTGTTTTTTTGAAGTCTGAAGTCCGAAGACTGAAGACCGATGTGATACTATTAAAATTCATTTTATTTTGTTTCTAAAAGCAATCATCATATTCATTAAATGAAATGAGAACTCATAATGCTTGTTAAATTCTTCTTCAACTATATAGTTTCTTCTTTTAGCTTTATGTAAACAAGTTACAACTTCGGCTAAAGAACGAATTGAATACCCAATAAACCTTCTTTGTTCAGGATTAGATTGACCAATAGAACCTTCAGAAATATTTAAAGCTATGGAGTCTGCTGCTCTTCTAATTTGAGAAGAAAGGTTGTAAATTTCCTTTTTAGGAAAACGATCTGCAATAGCATCAATATCATCACCAAGATCCATTGCCTTCTCCCAAATTAATAATTTTTCAAACTTAAACTTCATATTAGTTCTAATTTAAACCTCCGACTCCTGTCTTCCGTCTTCTAACTTTTTCTCTTCAAGCTTCTTTCCTTTAGCAATGACTATTGCTCCAATCATAACTGCTAATAATAGCACGGAGATTACTTCAAAAGGTAATACAAAACCTCCTTCTCCATAATTCAGTAATTTTTCTCCAATTTCGGCAGTTGTGGTTGTCTTTGAGTTTTCAATTACATTAAAATTATAGGAATATATAGTTATTAGAAAAATCCCTATCCCTATTAATGAAGCAATTGCAGTAAGAATTCGTTTTGAAGTTTTAGCAACCTCCATTTCTAGCTCAATATGATGTACTAATAAAACTGAAAATATCATCAATACAATAATTCCTCCCGCATATACTGTTAGTTGAATTGCGGCAAGAAAATTATAGTCAATTAAAAAGAAAATTCCGGCAACACCCATCAATACAAATAGTAAATAGATAACAGAACGCATCATTTTACGGCTATTTACTGCTGCGATTGCGAAAACAATCATAATAGCAGCTACAATGTAAAATATATATCTTTCCATAATATTAATCTTCTACTCCGTCCATTAATTTTGATCCTGGTTGGTTTAAAACCTTGGTTAAAAAAGATCTGTCATACACAGAGTTTTCATAATTTTGAGCCCAAACAATAGCATCTGTAGGACAAGCCTCAATACACAAACTACACATAGTACAAAGTCCTAGATGGTAAATATGTTGGTCTATTTCTTTTTTCTTTTTCCCTGTTTCTGGATTTACTACTCTATCCCAAATAATCTCAATACTTCCGTTAGGGCAAGCAATTTCACATTTCTGACAACCTGTGCAACGATGTTCATTATCCTCATCGTGAGGCATCACTACTTCCCCACGAAAACGATCGAACATTTTTAATGTTTCTCGATTTTCTGGGTATTGTTGTGTTATAGTTCCTTTTCTGGCATTTAGAAATACTTTACCAGTAACACTCATACCGGTTAGTAGTGATTTGATTCCGTTATATATATTTGAAAAATAGCTCATATTTTTATAACTGAATTATTAAATTTTGCCATACAATAAATGCCATAACTACAATATTTACTAAATTTATTGGCAATAAGTACTTCCATTCAAGGGTTAATAATTGATCAATTCGAAGCCTTGGAAAGGTCCATCGAAACCACATCATTAAAATTACAATGACTAAAGTTTTTCCTAAAAACCAAAACACTCCTAGCCAGGGTAAGGATTCTGTGATACCAAATGGAGATAACCAGCCACCAAAAAACATAGTGGTTGCTATTGCCGAAATGATAAACATATTTATAAACTCTGCTAAAAAGAAGTAAGCAAATTTCATCCCTGAATATTCCGTATGGAAACCCGCACCTAATTCCGATTCGGCTTCTACCATATCAAAAGGTGCTCTATTTGTTTCTGCGGTACCTGCAATCATAAAAATCATAAAAGCAATGACTGCTGGAATATGTCCTTGTACAATTAACCACCCATTTTTTTGCACTTCCACTATTTCTGAAAGTTGTAAGGAACCCGTAATTAATACCATTGTTAATAAAGAAAGTCCAACAGATAACTCATAACTAATGGTCTGTACCCCACTTCGCATGGCTCCAATTAAAGCGAATTTATTGTTACTACTCCATCCTCCTAATAAAATTCCGATTACACCTATAGAAGAAATAGCAATTAAAAAGAAAATTCCAATATTAATATCAAACGCTTGAAACTCTTGGGTAAAAGGAAAAACAGCCAGGGCCATTAATGCCGAAATAATAACAAAATAAGGAGCTAAATTGTATAAAAACTTATCGGCCTTTTCTGTTCCTGTAAGCTCTTTTGAAACTAATTTAAGTGCATCTGCCAAGGTTTGTAATAACCCTTTAAAACCAACTCTATTTGGCCCCATTCGCAACTGAAACCAAGCTGCTACTTTTCTTTCCAATAAAACTAAATACAAACCAAATACAGCAAATACCCCTAAATAAACAGCAGCTATTAATACCATTTCTGTAATACTCGCTAAGCCTTCAGGCATGACGCTAAAGAGCCAATCGTGAATAGTTTTTGTGATGCCTAATGAAATATTCATTTTTAATTTTTATCTGTCAATATCTGGGACTACTATATCTAATGTTGCCATAGATGCTACTAAATCTCCAATTTTTCCTCCAACCGCTATATGATTAAGCAATGAAATATTTGAAAAACCTGGAGATCTAAATTTTAAGCGATAAGGATTTTTAGTTCCGGTACTTATTACATAAACGCCCAATTCTCCTCTAGCGGCTTCTACTTTTTGATAATATTCTCCTTTGGGTAATTTAATTACCGCTTTGGTTGCTACTTTATAATCTCCTTCAGGGATATTATCTATTAACTGTTCTATTATGGATAGTGATTCCCACATTTCCATAATTCTTACTTCGTAACGAGCTAAGGAATCCCCAGCTGTTTTAAGCGATTCATTAAAAGTCACTTTATCCAATGCACTATAAGGATGGTGTTTTCTTACATCGCAAGAATATCCCGATCCACGTCCAACAGGACCTGAAGCTCCAAATGAAATGGCATCTTCTTTAGACAAAATCCCAACTCCCTTCATTCTTTTCTGAAAAATTACATTTCCAGTTAATAGCTTGTCATATTCTGGAATTTTAGTTTTAAAGTGCGCAACAAAATCTTTGGTTCTTTGGATAAAGTTAGGGTGAATATCATACATTAATCCACCTGGAATATTATAATTCATGGTTAGTCGTGCACCACAAGTTTCTTCAAAAATATCATTGACCATTTCTCGATCTCTAAATCCATAGAAATAAGTGGTTAATGCTCCAACATCCATTCCCATAACTCCCCACCAAAGACAATGTGAAGCAATTCGAGTCAATTCTCCAATAATAGTTCTTATTACTTTAACACGTTCTGGGACCTCTAATTCTAAAGCATTTTCAACTGTTAAACAAACCGCTTCATTATTAATATGAGAGGATAAATAATCCATCCGGTCTGTTAAATGAACGATTTGCTGATAGCTATCTCGTTCACACATTTTTTCGATAGAACGATGAATATAACCCAAATCTGGCTCCACTTTTTTAATGATTTCACCATCTATGGTTAGTAAAAGCCTAAGCACCCCATGTGTAGCAGGATGTTGAGGTCCCATATTAATGAAATACTCTTCAGATTTAAAATTGCTATTTACCCTAGTTGTATCCATTGTTATTTGATAACCATATTTATTTCATCTACATAATCTTTTCTAAGGGGGTAACCTTCCCAGTCTTCTGTTAAAAAAAGATATTTTAAATTGGGATGATTATTAAATTTTACTCCAAAGAAATCAAACACTTCCCGTTCGTGAAAGTCCGCTGTTTTCCAAATATTAGAAACGGTATCAAAGGTTGGATTTTCTCTATCTGCAGTTTTTACTTTTACTACAATTCGATGCCTGTGAGTTGTGGATTCTAGGTGATATACAATTCCTAATTCTGCTCCCCAATCCACACCACTTAAACAGTACAAATAATCAAAATTTGTTTCTTGATTACTCTTTAATTGTGTCATTAAAGCATGAAGCTGTTCGGGTTGAACGAGAATATTTAAAAATTGAGATTCTTCTTCTGAAAATTCTAAGAGACTAGGATTAACTATTTCTGAAGGTTTTGCTATATCTTCAGACTTATTAGAAGAGAGGTCTGAATCCTCTTCAGATTCAATAGTTTCAACAACATCAGAAACTTTATCATCATCAGGGTTGGGGAACCAGGGTCCAATTAAATTTTGTAAAGCTTCGTTTGTCATATTAATTTATTTATAGTCCTTCATCAAAACCGTCAATTGGATTCTTTTTGTGTTTCATATTTTCGGTTCTTATTTTATCTTGAAGCATCAACATTCCTTCTAACAAAGCTTCTGGGCGAGGAGGGCAACCAGGCACATATACATCTACCGGTATCACATGATCTGCTCCTTTTACTACAGAATAAGAATTATAGAAAAATGGACCTCCAGAAATGGCGCAAGCGCCCATAGCAATTACATATTTAGGTTCCGCCATCTGGTCGTATAAACGCCTTAATACAGGTGCCATTTTATTGACAATTGTGCCAGCAATAATAATTAAATCGGCTTGTCTTGGAGAAGGTCTAGCAACTTCAAATCCAAATCTTGAATAATCGTGACGAGAAGCTCCAGTTTGCATCATTTCGATAGCACAACAGCTGGTACCAAAGTAAAGCGACCAAAGTGAGTTGGATCGCCCCCAGTTAATTACCTTGTCTAAAGAGGTTACCATGATATTAGCACCATTACCAGCAGGAATTACTTTTCCAGGAAAATCCTTAGGAATAACTTGCTTTAATCCATCGGGCTCTACTTCTCTTAAAAAACTTTTTTTATCTACTCCCATTTCAATGCTCCTTTTTTCCATGCATATAATAACCCTATTCCTAAGATGATTAAAAAGACAAGTATTTCAATAAAAGCAACAGCCCCCATATCTTTGAACACTACTGCCCAAGGAACTAGAAAAGCTACTTCTACATCAAAAATTAAAAATAAAATGGCAAACAAATAATAACCTACCTTAAACTGAACCCAAGTAGGTCCAATAGTAACCATGCCACTTTCATAGGGTTCTCTTTTTTGTGGGTTATCAGATTTATGTGAAATTAAACCGGATAAAAAGTTTGCACCAGCAACTAAGACAATTCCTGCAATTAAAAATACAATAATGGCTTCCGATCCCATTTCTTAGTTTTTAAAGTTTAAAAGTAATTGAATACTTTTGGTAGAATAATGATTTATGTCAGTTAATATATAACTTTTAATCTACTTTATAGGTTTCTCCAGAGAACAACAAATCGTCCACTTTTGAAAAATTAGAATTCGCCTTTACCTGTGCAGTTAAAGCATCTTCCCTTTCTTCTAAGGTAACATCTTCATAAGCTCTTATAATTCCTGTGACGGTTGGATTTTGTAACCTAACCAACATTTGGTGTAAGGTTGGGTCTTGTTCATTCGCATTATGAACCAGTAGATCCTCTTGAGTAACTCCATTCTCACCAATAGTAACCACTTCTAATTTTAGGCGATTAAGCACGAGACCTTTATTCCGTTCTTTCCCAAAAATCATGGGCTTTCCGTGTTCCACATACAATTGTTTGTCCGCTCTTACTGCTTTGTCTGTAACACCAGAATAACAACCATCGTTAAATATTGGGCAGTTTTGTAAAACTTCTATTAATGAAGTTCCTTTAAATTTTTCAGATTCTATAAAAAGCTGAGTCATTTCCTTTGGAGTATTCCCCCCAATTCTCGCAAAGAAACGTGCTTGAGCTCCAATAGCTAATTCTCCAGGAGAAAATGGCGGCTGGGTATTACCATAAGGCGATGATTTTGTTTTTTGCCCAACCAGTGATGTTGGTGAAAACTGACCTTTGGTTAAGCCATAAATTTCATTATTAAATAAGATGATATTTAAATCTAAATTTCTTCTTAAGACATGAATAAAATGATTTCCTCCAATAGCCATGGCATCTCCGTCTCCAGTGATTACCCAAACACTTAAATTTGGATTTGCTAACTTAACTCCAGACGCAATCGCTGGAGCCCTACCGTGAATACTATGCATTCCATAAGTATCCATATAATATGGAAACCGTGAAGAGCATCCAATTCCAGAAATAAACACAACGTCTTCTTTATTTACTCCAATTTCTGGTAGCGCTTTTTGCATAGCACGTAAAATAACATAGTCATCACAACCTGGACACCATCTTACTTCTTGATCACTCGAAAAATCTTTAAATGTGTATTTTTTATCAATTGTAGTTTCCATAATTATTTTAAAAATTGTTTAAATTTTTCAATTAGTTCATTACTTCCAAAAGGCAACCCTTGTATTTTATTGAATTGTAAAAATTCATAACCATCAAAGTTCATTTTTAAAACCTTAGCAAACTGACCATTGTTTAACTCACAAACAATAATTTTTTTGAAGCTTTTTAATACTTCTTCTGTATTTTTAGGTAAGGGGTTGATATAATTAAAGTGTGCAAAGCCGATGTTATCGTATCCGGTATCATTCATTTCCTTAACAGCAGAATGCAACGAGCCATAGGTTCCACCCCAACCAATAACTAATAAATCTCCTTTATCAATAAACTCAGTTTCAATATCTGGAATATAATTTTGTACCCTTTTAATCTTCTCCGCTCGAATGTTGGTCATGTATTCATGGTTTTCAGGAACATAAGAAACATTTCCAGAAACCCGATCTTTTTCTAAACCACCCACTCTATGTTCTAATCCAGGAGTTCCTGGAATAGCCCAATTACGGGCAAGGGAAGCATCATCCCGATCGTAAGGGTGCCAAGTATCAGTTACTTCATTAATAACGTGATTGTCAATGTCTGGCATATCCGCAACGGTTTTAATTTTCCAAGGCGCAGATCCATTAGCAATATACCCATCGGTTAACAAAATAACAGGAGTCATATGCTCTAAGGTAAGTTTTGCTGCCTCATAAGCATAATCGAAACAATTTGCAGGAGTACTTGCAGCAATAACAATTACGGGACTTTCTCCGTTTCTTCCGTACAGTGCTTGCAATAAATCTGATTGCTCTGTTTTAGTTGGTAAGCCTGTTGATGGCCCTCCACGTTGAACATTTACAACGACTAAAGGAAGCTCAATCATCATTGCGAGTCCTAAGGCTTCGCCTTTAAGTGCCAAACCAGGACCCGAGGTTGTTGTTAACGCTAAATCTCCAGCAAATGAAGCTCCAATTGCGGAGGAAATACCTGCGATTTCGTCTTCTGCTTGAAAAGCTTTTACTCCAAAATGCTTATGTTTTACCAATTCGTGTAAAATATCTGTAGCTGGTGTTATAGGGTAAGATCCTAAAAATAACTCTAAACCTGATTTTTCTGCAGCAGCCAAAAACCCCCAAGCAGTAGCGGTATTACCCATTACAATTCTATAGGTTCCAGGATTCATTTTTGCAGGAGTAATGGTATATGCGTTTGGAATCAACTCTAATGTTTCCGCAAAATAATACCCTGCATTTAACACCTTCGTATTTGCTTCTATTAGCTCAGGTTTTTTCTTAAACTTTTCCTTAAAAAAGTTAATGGTATAATCTGTGGACCGATCATACATCCAATAGACCATTCCTAAAGCAAACATATTTTTACTTCGGGTTATACTTTTATTATCTAGACCTGAAACATCTTTAAGTGTTTCTTTGGTTAAAGAAGTCATCGTAACTTCAATTACACGATAATTCTCTAGACTTCCATCTTCAAGTGGATTCGATTCATAAAGTGCTTTCTCTAAGTTCTTTTTTGTAAATGAATCTGTATCTACTATAATTGTATGTCCCGGCTTTACAGCTTGAAGGTTTGTTTTTAAACCTGCGGGATTCATAGCAACCAATAAATCTACAGTATCTCCTGGAGTGCTTATTTCAACACTTCCTATATGCACCTGAAAGCCAGATACTCCGTATAAACTTCCTTGCGGAGCTCTAATTTCCGCGGGGTAATTTGGAAAAGTAGCAATATCGTTTCCAAACATTGCAGATGTGTCAGAAAATTGGGTTCCTGTTAACTGCATTCCATCACCTGAATCTCCTACAAACCGAATAATAACAGCTTCTAAAATTTCCGGTTTTTGTTTCGTTTTACTTGTTAACATATTTTAAAATTATTTTTTATAAATTTATGAATAATTTAAATGAAAAGAAAAAACCAAAAGTATTTTTACATTTTCAATAAAATTATGATGAATGTCACTTAATAATAAAAAGATAAATTTTAGTTTAGCGAATTAATTAAAAGCAGATAACAATGGCAATTATAATAACAGACGAATGCATAAACTGCGACGCTTGTGTTGCAGAATGTCCAAACAACGCAATTTACGAACCAGACCAAGAATGGTCTTACTCAGATGAAACTACTTTAAGCGGAATGGTAACATTACCTAGAGGAGGAGATGTTGATGCGGATGCCGAGAACGAACCCGTTTCTGATGAATTTTATTTTATTGTAACCGATAAGTGTACAGAATGTAAAGGTTTTCACGACGAGCCACAATGTGCTGCTGTTTGTCCAGTCGATTGTTGTGTTCCTGACGAAGATCATGAAGAATCTGAAGAAACATTACTTGAAAAGAAAGTTTGGATGCATGGAGAATAAAGAGTAATATCTTACTATATATAAATTAAAGACCGCCATAAAGGCGGTCTTTTTTTGTTTTATAGCTTTATAAAAATTAAATAATTATTTTTTATTCAACTGATAATCATCATAGTTTATGACTTTTTAGTATGGTAAATTTATCCCAATTTTTATAGGATGCTTACCCTTATTATTTATTTTAATAGTTATCATAGAACGCTATATTATGAAAAAAACATTTCCTAAAATTATTTGTGATGCTAATGAAGCAGTTGCTAAAATATCACATAAGACAAATGAAGTTTGTGCAATCTATCCAATAACTCCAGCTTCACCCATGGGTGAACATGTGGATGTTTACAGTTCTAAAGGTCAAAAAAATATATGGAATAATATACCAAGAATCATTGAAATGCAAAGTGAAGGAGGCGCTGCAGGTGCAGTTCATGGGGCATTACAGGCAGGAGCTTTAACTACTACCTTTACTGCTTCGCAGGGATTGTTGTTAATGATTCCTAATATGTACAAAATTGCAGGAGAATTATTGCCTACTGTTATTCATGTGGCTGCTCGTACAATTGCAACCCATGCGCTATCCATTTTTGGAGACCATTCAGATGTGATGGCAACAAGACAAACTGGGTTTTCTATGTTATTTGGAGGAACAGTTCAGGAAGCAATGGATTTTGCATTGATTGCACAAGTCGCTACATTAAAATCTAGAATTCCCTTTTTAAATATTTTCGATGGATTTAGAACTTCTCATGAAATTTCTAAAATAGATGCTATTCCAGATGATATTATTAAAGCAATGATGCCTGAAGATAAAATCATGGAACACAGAAAGAGATCCTTAGATCCAGATAATCCTGTAATTAGAGGAACCTCTCAAAATCCAGATGTTTTTTTTCAGTCTAGAGAAGCAGCAAATTTATATTATGATAGAGTTCCAGGAATTGTTCAAGATACGATGAATGAGTTTTATAAGCATACAGGTCGTAGATACAATTTGTTTTATTATGTAGGACACCCAGATGCTGAGCGAGTGATCGTAATTATGGGTTCTGGAGAAGGTCCGGTGAAGGAAACTGTGGACACCATGATAACTAATGGAGAGAAAGTAGGAGCATTATTTATTCGATTATTTAGACCGTTTTCTATAAAACATTTTATAAACGAATTGCCAAAATCTGTTCAGAAAATAGCAATTTTAGACAGAACGAAAGAACCAGGAAGTATAGGAGATCCATTATATTTAGATGTAGTTGCTGCTTTTGCTGAAAGTTCTATAAAAACTCCAATTATAGTAGGAGGTAGATACGGGTTGTCTTCAAAAGAATTTAATCCTGCAATGGTTAAAGGGATTTATGATGAATTAGAAAACAACAAGCCTAAAAATCATTTTACTATTGGTATTAAAGATGATGTAAGTCATACAAGCTTAGATTATAAAAGCATTTTTAAAACTAAAAAATCAACCATTAACTGTATGTTTTATGGTTTAGGTTCTGATGGTACCGTAGGAGCCAATAAAAACTCCATTAAAATTATTGGAGAAACTACAGAGAATTATGTGCAAGGATATTTTGTGTACGATTCAAAAAAAGCGGGAGCACAGACTATTTCCCATTTACGTTTTGGTCCAGAACCTATTTATTCGAGTTATTTAATTAATAATGCAGATTTTATTGCTTGTCATCAATACAATTTTATTGAGAAATACGACATTTTAAATAAGGCTAAAAAAGGAGGAACGTTTTTATTAAACTCTCCCTATTCTAATACTGAAATTTGGAATAAACTACCAAAATTGATGCAAGAAGAAATTCTTGAAAAAGAATTAAAATTTTATGTAGTGGATGCCTCCAAAGTTGCTTTGGAAGCGAAATTAGGAAAGAGAACAAATACTGTTTTACAAACTTGCTTCTTTGCGATTTCTGGTGTAATACCTAGAAAAGAAGCTATTCAGAAAATTAAAGATGCTATTGTAAAATCGTATTCTCATAAAGGTGAAACTGTTGTACAAATGAATTTTAATGCAGTAGATAAATCCTTAGAAAACCTTCAAGAAGTTGATTATCCTAAAAACATTTCTAGTTCTATGGAACTAAAACCTATGATGACGGGTAACCCAGATCCTTTTGTTGAAAGAATATTAGGAACAATTTTAGCGGGGAAAGGAGATGAGCTTCCGGTAAGTGCTTTTCCTGTAGATGGAACATTTCCTACAGGTACCACTCAATTTGAAAAACGAGGTATTGCAGATTTTATTCCTGTTTGGGATGACGAGAAACTGTGTACTCAATGTAATAAGTGTGTCGTAATATGTCCACATGCCGCTATTCGTTCTAAAGTGATTTTAAACAATGAGCTTAATGATGCGCCAGATTCTTTAAAATCAGTATCCCCAATAGGTAGACCATTTAATAGTGAAACAGAATCTTATATTTTACAAGTATCTCCAGAAGATTGTACGGGTTGTGATCTTTGTGTTGAGGTTTGTCCAGCGGAAAGTAAAGAAATAGAAAACTTTAAGGCTATCAACATGCGGAAAAAACTAAATGTTGAAGTTGAAGAAAATACTAACTGGGATTACTTTGAATCATTGCCCTATTATGAAAGAACAAAATTAAAAACATCCAATGTAAAAGGGTCTCAGTTTTTAGAACCTTTGTTTGAGTTTTCTGGAGCCTGTTCTGGTTGTGGAGAAACCCCCTACATTAAACTGCTTACTCAATTATATGGAGATAGTATTTTAATTGCAAATGCAACAGGATGTTCTTCAATTTATGGAGGAAATCTACCAACAACTCCCTATAAAACAAACAAATTTGGTAGAGGTCCCGCTTGGGCAAACTCCTTGTTTGAAGATAATGCTGAGTTTGGTTTAGGAATGAAATTAGCCCTTTCTAAAAAGCAAGAAATAGCTTTCGATTTATTAAAATCCTTAGAGTTATTAGTTGGTTCTGAAATAGTAAATGCCATACTTAACAATCCTGAGGAGACCGAAATACAAAAGGCTAAAAAGTTTGAAGATCTTGAAAAATTAGAAAAAACCCTGGCCTTATTAGATAATGATCCAGATGCAGTTAAGTTAATTCAATTAACAGAGTACTTACGTAAAAAAGATGTTTGGATTCTTGGAGGTGATGGCTGGGCTTATGATATAGGTTTTGGAGGAGTAGATCACTTGCTTTCTACAGGTGAAAACATTAATATTTTGGTAATGGATACCGAAGTATATTCCAATACTGGTGGACAAACCTCTAAAGCTACACCTTTAGGTGCAAGTGCTAAGTTCTCAGTTTCAGGAAAAAGAACCAGTAAGAAAAGTTTGGCCTTACAAGCGGTTTCTTATGGAAATGTATATGTAGCTCAAATTGCTATGGGAGCAAAAGACATTCAATCCCTAAAAGCTATTGAAGAGGCAGCTGCCTATCCAGGGCCTTCTATAATTATTGCTTATTCTCATTGTGGTGAACATGGGTACGATTTAAAACATGGAGCAACCCAGCAAATAAAAGCTGTAGAAACTGGATATTGGCCACTGTTTAGATTTGATCCGTTAAAACCAAAGGGCAAAAAATTTAAGTTAGATTCTAAAGCTCCAAGCGCACCCTTGAGCGACTTTATGTATAATGAAACCAGATTTACAAGGGTGGTTAAAGAGAATGCAGAATTAGGAGCAGAACTTCTAAAAAAAGCCCAAGATGAGGTGGAAACCAATTGGGAAAGATTAGAGTTATTCAGAAACATATAAAGATTATTATGAAAAATAGAGCGCGTGCCTTATTTAGTGAAGCGGTTAAAAACGTAAATGAAGCGAATGATGAGCTGTGTAGACCTGAAGAAGATGTAGTTTCGGTTTTAGTTTGTAAAAAAGCCCAACGAGCTACCGAAAATTTTCTAAGGGGTTTTTTATTAGACCATGGAGTTGAACCTAAAAACGAAAGTACTCTTAATGATCTTTATTTGGAATGCAAAAAACTAAACCCCAATATAAGTAAGGTGAGTTTAGCAAGTTTTGATTGTCTTTTAGACAAATTAGATTCAAAGACTTGTAATGAAATTGTAAAGGTGAATAGCTGCTTTAGTACAGCAACTAATTTAGACAGTTTTTTACGAGATGAAAAGATGATTTAAAAGGTTTGTTCGAGTGTGGTCGATGATTTAAATCTACTAGACTCGAACAACCAATTATTAATCGTTCAATTTTAAAACTGCCATAAATGCTTCTTGTGGGATTTCTACATTACCTACCTGTCGCATTCGTTTTTTACCTTTTTTCTGTTTTTCCAATAATTTTCTTTTACGAGAAATATCCCCTCCATAACATTTAGCGGTAACGTCTTTACGCAATGCTTTTACCGTTTCTCTAGAGATTATTTTTGCACCAATGGCAGCTTGTATTGGTATGTCGAATTGTTGTCGAGGTATCAATTGTCTTAATTTCTCGCACATTTTTTTACCAATATCATAGGCATTATCTTGATGAAGTAATGCTGAAAGTGCATCCACTACATTTCCGTTTAGTAAGACATCTACTTTTACTAGTTTAGAAACTCGCATTCCTATAGGATGATAGTCAAAAGAGGCATATCCTTTTGAAACCGTTTTTAAACGGTCGTAAAAATCGAAAACTATTTCGGCTAAAGGCATATCAAAAGACAATTCTACACGTTGAGTAGTTAAATAAGTTTGATGAGTAATTTGTCCTCTTTTTTCAATACAGAGGGACATTACTGGTCCAACAAAATCGGATTTTGTAATAATAGTAGCTTTAATATATGGTTCCTCTACACGATTTAAACTGGAAGGCTCTGGTAAATCTGTAGGGTTATTTACCAAAAGAATAGTATCTGGATTTTTGTTGGTGTATGCGTGATACGATACATTCGGAACCGTGGTTATTACGGTCATGTCAAACTCACGCTCTAGCCGTTCTTGTATAATTTCTAAGTGAAGCATTCCTAAAAACCCACATCTAAACCCAAAGCCTAATGCAGCAGAACTTTCTGGTTGAAACACTAAAGAAGCATCATTTAACTGAAGCTTTTCCATGGAGTTTCTAAGCTCTTCATAATCTTCAGTATCTACTGGGTAAATTCCAGCAAAAACCATTGGTTTTACATCTTCAAAACCATCAATTATATTTTGAGTAGGGGTTTTAAAATCTGTAATGGTATCTCCAACTTTTATCTCTTTTGCTTCTTTTATTCCAGTAATAAGATAGCCAACATCACCAGCTTTTACACTAGCTTTTATTTCTTGTTTTAGCTTTAAAGTTCCAACTTCATCTGCAAAATAATCTTTTCCGGTAGCCATAAATTTTATGTGCTGTCCTTTTTTTATTTCACCATTAATAATTCT
>CAJXYJ010000024.1 GCA_913063255.1 uncultured Flavobacteriales bacterium
ATTCTTGCTTTAGGGTCAATTTTTTTACTCATTTACGGCTATAGTTTCCTAAAGGGATCGAATCTTTTTTCAAAAAGCAGAGAATTTCATGCAAAATATGAGAATGTTGCTGGATTGCCAATTTCGGCACCAGTTACAATCAATGGATATGTGATAGGTAAGGTTAATAAAATTGATTTTGCAGATAACCAAGGAGGACTTATTGTAACATTTGTATTGGACAAAGAATTTGAGTTTTCTAAAACTAGTAGCATTGAAATTTATAGTACAAGTTTTATTGGTGGAAATGCCTTAGCAATCTTGCCAGATTATGAAAATAATGAGATGGCTAAAGATGGAGATACTCTTTCAGGGAAAATCCAAAAGGGAATGTTAGAAACTGTAACAAGTGGGTTAAAGCCTCTTGAAAAGCGTATTTATAATACCTTATCTGGACTGGACACATTATTATATAATTTTAATATTATTTTAAACGACACCACGAAGGGAGATTTAAAAGAAGCGATTGCGAGTTTAAATAAAACCATGGCTTCTTTTGAAGGAGCTTCAGCTAACCTGGATGCTCTTTTAAAAGATAACAAGCCAAAACTAGATAGTACATTTGCCTATTTAGAAACAACAACAGAGAATTTAGCACAATTTTCAGATTCCTTAGCGCAAGTTAATATTAAAGGTTTAGCAACTAGTTTAGAAAGTACGCTAACTAGTTTTGATTCTGTGATGTCTAAAATTGACAATGGGGAAGGAAGTTTTGGAAAGTTAGTTAATGATGAACAACTTTATGAAAATTTAGAAGGTGCTTCAAAAGAATTAGAAGAATTACTAAGAGATTTAAAAGAGAATCCTAAACGATATGTAAATATTTCAGTTTTTGGAAAAAAAGCAAAACCTTACGAAACTTCAGAAGAAGACAATAAATAGTCTATGCAATATATTCCCAACATTATATTTTTAGTAGCCTTAATAATTGGATTTGGTTATTTTATAAAAAATAGCAAAAAAATAATCCGAAACATAAAACTTGGTCAAAAGGTCGATGCTTCAGATCATAAAAAAGAACGATTGAATAATGTAATCCATATTGCATTAGGACAATCTAAAATGGTAGTTAGACCAGTTTCAGGATTGCTTCATATAATAGTATATGCTGGTTTTATAATTATCAATATAGAAGTTCTTGAAATTATAATTGATGGTCTATTTGGAACACACCGTATATTCTCATCTTTAGGAAGCATCTATGGATTCTTAATTGGTTCCTTTGAAATATTGGCATTTCTTGTATTGATATCCGTTTGTGTATTTTGGATAAGAAGAATGGTTATTCGTGTTCCTCGTTTTTGGAATAAAGAAATGACCAAATGGCCAAAAAATGATGCACTTAACATCCTATATTTCGAAATGGTATTGATGTCCTTATTTTTAATAATGAATGCTACCGATATTCATTTTCAAGAAATGAATTCAGGAAATATTATCAGTCAATTTTTAGCACCTTTATTTTCAGGTTTAAGCGAAGGAACTGTTCATATTATAGAACGTTCTGCATGGTGGATACATATTTTAGGGATTTTAGTATTTCTTAATTACCTATATTTTTCTAAGCATTTGCATATATTATTAGCATTTCCAAATGTTTACTACGGAAGTGTAAACCCAAAAGGAAAATTTAAAAATTTAGAGTCTGTTACTAAAGAGGTCAAATTAATGATGGACCCAAGTGTAGATCCATATGCTACACCCCCAGAAGGTACAGAAGACCCAGGAAAATTTGGAGCTAGTGATGTGATGGATTTAAATCGTACACAGCTGCTAAATGCTTATACCTGTACAGAATGTGGGCGATGTACTAGTAATTGTCCAGCAAATCAAACGGGTAAAAAACTATCTCCTCGTAAAATCATGATGGATACACGTGACCGTTTAGAGGAAGTAGGAAAAAATATTGATGAAAACGGAGAGTTTAAACTAGATGGAAAGCAATTACTAGGAGATTATATTACTAATGAGGAGCTTTGGGCTTGTACTACTTGTAATGCATGTACAGAAGCTTGTCCAATAAGTATTGATCCCCTTTCAATAATTATGGATATGAGACAATATTTGGTTATGGAACAATCTGCTGCACCAAATGAATTAAATATTTCATTAACAAATATAGAGAACAATGGCGCTCCTTGGCCTTATAACCAAATGGACAGATTAAATTGGAAAGAAGAATAATATGAAGAAAGAAGAAGTTGAAAAATTATTGCACGATAAGGTAGAAGCTGGTGAACATGTAAGTCCTATACTTCCTGAGGGAATAAAAAACTACCTAATAGATATCGACGGAACTATTTGTGATGATATCCCAAATGAAGAACCCGAGAGAATGCTTACCGCAGAAGTATATCCAGATGCTTTAGATACTTTGAATAAGTGGTTTGACGAAGGGCATATAATATGTTTTTTCACATCTCGTACCGAAGCGCATAGAGAATATACCGAGATTTGGTTAAAGAGACATAGTTTTAAATACCATTCCTTATTAATGGGAAAACCTCGTGGAGGTAATTACCATTGGGTGGATAATCACTTAGTGAAAGCTACTCAATTTAAAGGAAAATTTACAGATTTAATAGAAAAAGAAGTAACCATACAGGTTTTTAAGGATTAATTATGAGTGATACATTAAAAGTGCCCACAATGGCTGAATATATGGCCCAAGGTAAACAACCCGAAGTATTGTTTTGGGTAGGTTGTGCAGGAAGTTTTGATGATAGAGCCAAAAAAATAACCAAGGCTTTTGTGAAAATTCTGAATAAATCAAATATAGACTTTGCAGTATTAGGTACAGAAGAAAGCTGTACTGGAGACCCAGCAAAAAGAGCAGGGAATGAGTTTCTATTTCAGATGCAAGCCATGATGAATATCCAAGTATTGGATGGTTATAATATCAAGAAAATTGTTACTACCTGTCCGCATTGTTTTAATACCTTAAAAAATGAATACCCAGACTTAGGTGGAAATTTTGAAGTGATGCATCATACTCAGTTTTTAAAGGATATGCTAAATGAAGGTAGGTTAAAAGTGGAGGGTGGAAAATATAAAGGAAAACGTATTACTTTTCATGACCCTTGTTATTTAGGTAGAGCTAATAACGAATATGAAGCTCCTAGAGAATTATTACGAAAACTTGAAGTAGAACTTATCGAGATGAATCGATGTAAATCTAATGGTTTATGTTGTGGTGCTGGAGGAGCACAAATGTTTAAAGAGCCAGAGCTTGGAAATAAAGATATAAATGTTGAACGTACCGAAGATGCTTTAAAAGTAAAGCCTTCTATAATCGCTGCGGCTTGTCCATTTTGCAATACAATGATGACAGATGGTGTAAAAACCAAAGAAAAAGAAACAGAGATTGAAGTTTTGGATATTGCCGAAATGATTATTAATGCTGAAGATATATAATTATGATTACCGATTTTAAAAATTTACCCGACGATTCCAAAATTTGGATATATCAATCTAATAGAAAACTAAGTGATGCCGAAGTTTCAGAAATTACTACTAAGACAGAGTCTTTTTTGAAGCAATGGACAGCACATGGTCAAGATTTAGAAGCTGGTTTCGAAATTAGATACAATCGATTTATTGTTATTGCACTAAATCAAGAAAATGCTTCAGCATCTGGTTGTAGTATTGATGCTTCCGTTTATTTTATTCAGTCTTTAGAAAAGGAATATGGATTGGATTTAATGGATAAAATGAATGTTACTTTTTATAATGGTGACTTTATAGCTCATAAATCTTTATCAGATTTTAAAAAAATGGCAAAAGCTCGATCTGTATCTCCAAATACCGTAGTATTTAATAATCTGGTGATTACCAAAGGGGATTATACAGAAAACTGGGAAATACCAGCAAGAGACAGTTGGCACAGTAGATTTCTAGCATAGTTTTTGTTATCTTTCGGTGTATGAAAAAACAACTAGCAACCTTACTTTTTTTAATAGTTACTTCTACCTTATTTTCACAACAAATAAACCCTTTGTTAGTCGAAAATGATGTTGAAAACCAAAAAAAGTGGGTGGATAGTATTTACAATTCCATGACACTTCAAGAAAAAATTGGCCAACTATTTATGGTAGATGTTTTTTCTAGTGATCCAAAATCTAAAATCGATAAGGTTGATTCCTTAATTATAAATCAACATATAGGAGGTGTTATCTTTTCTAAAGGTGGTCCGAAGCGTCAAGCTAAGATTAACAATCATTTTCAAGATCTTTCAAAAACACCATTAATAATGGCTATGGATGCAGAATGGGGTCTAGCAATGCGTTTGGATTCAACTTTTGCTTATCCATGGAATATGACTTTGGGAGCTATTTCAGACGATCAAATAATAAAAAAAATTGGACATAGAATAGGGGAGCATACCAAGAGAATGGGGATGCATATTAATTTTGCTCCCGTTGTGGATATTAATACCAACCCTAACAATCCAATAATTGGTAATCGCTCTTTTGGAGAAGACAAAACAAATGTCACCTATAAATCCTTAGCATTTATGGAAGGATTGCAAAGTGCTGGAGTTTTGGCAAACGCTAAGCATTTTCCAGGTCATGGAGATACCGAAAAAGACTCTCATAAAACCTTACCGACCATATCCTTTTTAAAAGAAAGAATAGACAGTGTAGAGCTTCAGCCCTACAGAAGACTGATTCAAGGAGGATTGAGTAGCGTTATGGTGGCTCATCTAAATGTTCCAGCTTTAGAAGAAAAATTAAATTATCCCTCTTCAATTTCAAAAAGTATTGTAACCGATTTATTAAAAGGCAAATTAGGTTTTAACGGGTTGGTGTTTACCGATGCTTTAAATATGAAAGGAGCTGCAGATTTCACTGAGCCTGGAGAAATTGATTTGGCTGCTTTTTTAGCTGGAAACGATGTTCTATTAATTTCAGAAGATATTCCCAAAGCACATCAATTATTGATGGACAATTATTATAATGGGAGTTTTACTGAAGAACGATTAGCTCATTCGGTAAGAAAAATATTATTTGCAAAGTATAAAGTTGGACTTCATAATTACCAACCTGTAGATACCGAAAATTTAATTGAAGATTTAAATGCTCCTGTAGACAGAGCTTTGTATGAAGAAGCTATAGATAAAGCTTTAACTGTACTTAAAAATGAAAATCAAATACTTCCTATAAAGAAACTAGAGGATTCAAAAATTGCCTACGTTAATTTTGGAGATGATTCTGGAGCTCCTTTTTTAAAGCAATTACAAAAATATACTAATGTAGATTGGGTAAAAGCGAATAGTCTCGATGAATATATTGAAAAACTAAAAGAATATAATCATGTGATTATAGGGTTTCATAAATCGAATGCAAATCCTTGGAAAGACTATAAATTTACTGATAAAGAACTTACTTGGATTTATGAAATAGCAAGAACTAATAAGGTTATTTTAGACGTTTTTGCAATGCCATATTCATTATTAGATTTAAAAACTACTACTAATATTGAGGGGATAATTTTATCCTATCAAAATAGTGCTATATCTCAAGAAGTATCCGCACAATTAATTTTTGGAGCTAGAGATGCAAAAGGAGTTTTACCAGTTTCCTTAGGAGAAGAGTTTCCATTAAAAACAACTCATTTTACTAGAAGATTAAAACGTCTTCAATATGGAACTCCAGAAAGTGTTGGAATTAATTCAGAAAAACTATTAAAAATTGATTCCCTTGCCAGAGCAGGTATTGAAGGAGACATGATGCCTGGAGCACAAATATTAGTAGCAAGAAAGGGGAAAGTTATTTACCAGAAAAACTTTGGATACCATACCCAAGAAAATAAAATAAAAGTGTCTGATAATGACATTTATGATGTAGCATCTTTAACAAAAATATTAGCAACCTTGCCAATGATTATGGAGCTAGTAGACAAGGATATAATAGGCATGGATACTACATTGTCTGAAATGCTACCAGAATATTCCGGTACAGATAAAGCTGATATTACCCTTCAAAAAACCCTTTCTCATTATGCAAGGCTTAAGGCTTGGATTCCATTTTATATAAAAACTTTAGATAGTTTAAAACAACCGGATAAACAGTATTATTCAAAAATAAAAGACAAAAAATATAGTATTCAAGTAGCTAAAGATTTGTACATCAGAAAAGATATGACAGATAGTATTTATCTGCAGATAAAAGAGAGTGAACTTTATGATAAACTGCGATATAAGTATAGTGATTTGCCCTATTACCTAATAAAAAAATATTTGGAAGAGTATTATAATTATAAATTAGAAAACATAGTTCAACATAGACTTTACAGAACTCTTGGTGCAGATCATACTACCTATTTGCCCTTAGAGAAGTTTCCTAAAAATAGTATTCCACCCACCGAAGAGGATAATTATTTTAGAATGCAGAAAGTTCAAGGATATGTTCACGACCAAGGTGCTGCAATGCTAGGAGGGGTTAGTGGGCATGCTGGTTTGTTTAGTAATGCAAATGATGTTGCAAAAATTATGCAAATGTACCTTTGGAAGGGAAATTATGGTGTAAGAGAGTATTTAAAACCTGAAACCTTAGACCAATTTAATACCTGTTATTATTGTGATGATGATGTAAGGAGAGGAGTAGGTTTCGACAAACCTCAATTGGGAGATGTTGGTCCCACCTGTGGTTGTGTATCGATGTTAAGTTTTGGTCATAGTGGATTTACAGGCACGTTTACCTGGGCAGACCCAGAACAAGAAATAGTCTATGTCTTTTTGTCGAATAGGACTTATCCTAATGCAGAAAATAGAAAGATTATAAAAAATAATTTACGGTCAGATATTCAAGAATTGATTTATCATGCCATTGAAGAATAAGATAATTTAAAATAATATATGAAAATTGCCATAGTATGTTACCCAACTTTTGGGGGAAGTGGAGTAGTAGCAACCGAATTAGGAATTGCATTAGCAGAACATGGGCATGAGGTTCATTTTATTACCTATAAACAACCCGTACGTTTGCAATTACTACATAGCCATGTGCATTATCATGAAGTTACAGTGCCTAGTTATCCATTATTTCATTACCAGCCTTATGAATTGGCATTGTCAAGCAAATTAGTCGATATGGTTAAGCTCCATGGCATTGAGCTTTTACATGTACACTATGCGATTCCACATGCATATGCGGGGTATATGGCAAAAAAAATGTTGGAGGAAGAAGGAATTTATATTCCTATGGTAACTACTCTACACGGCACCGATATCACTTTAGTGGGAAGCCATCCTTTTTATAAGCCAGCGGTAACTTTTAGTATTAATAATAGCGATGCTGTTACTTCGGTATCGGAAAGTTTAAAAGAAGATACTTTACGTCTTTTTAATATTAAAAAGGAAATCCATGTAGTTCCTAATTTTATAGATATTGAAAAATATAGTAACACATTTTCAGAATGTCAAAGAGATTTAATTGCACATAAAGATGAAAAAATTATTACTCACATTAGTAATTTAAGAAAGGTAAAGCGTATTGATAATGTTATTGAAATATTTGATCGAATATTAAAAAAGATGCCTGCTAGATTAATCATAGTAGGCGAAGGACCAGAGAAAAAGCCTATCCAAAAGTTATGTAAAGAATTAGGCATTATTGATAATGTTCTTTTTGTTGGTAACAGTCATGAAGTTGACAAAATATTATGTTTTAGTGATTTGTTTTTATTGCCTTCAGAACATGAAAGTTTTGGACTGGTAGCATTAGAGGCAATGGCTTGTGGAGTTCCTGTAATTTCAAGTAATGCAGGTGGATTACCAGAAGTGAACATTCAAGGTATTAGTGGATATTTAAGTGATATTGGGGATGTGGATGATATGTCTAAAAATGCATTAAAAATATTGGAATCTCAAGAGACCCATCTTAAATTCAAACAAAATGCTAAGAAAACTGCATTGAAATTTGAAACTAAAAATATCGTTCCACTATATGAAGAAGTTTATGAAAAGGCTTTAGAAAGCATTTCTATTTAAGCTGAACTAAATATCTTTTTTGACAGAAAAACTAAAAACATCGGGTCTTGAATAATGACCTACTGCATCAAACATTCTTTTTACTTCGATAATCTGATTTATATCAATATCTGCGTATAAAATTTCTTCAGAAGATGAAATTGGACCAGCTATAACTTTACCATTTGGTGCTATTATGCAACTATTTCCGGTATTGATCCATTCTCTATCTTCAGGATAAAGATGTTTAAAATTAAGTTCCTCTGGGATATCCTTTTTTCTAATCGCCATACAAGTACTAATAACGAACATTCCGCCCTCTCTAGCGATATGTTGCATACTAATAAGCCAATTATCACTTTTATCCCATGTGGGAACAGCAAGAATTTGAGTTCCTTCTTCATAAATAGCATTTCTAGCTAATGGCATAAAAGATTCCCAGCAAATCAATCCTCCAATTTTTCCAAAAGGTGTATTATATGATTTTAATGTACTTCCATCACCCTGTGCCCAAATCAAACGTTCCCCTCCAGTAGGAATTAGTTTTCTATGTTTTCCTATTATTTTTCCGTTATCATCAATAAATAAGAGGCTGTTAAATAGACTAGTACTACTAGTTTCTGAGTTTTTTTCATGCATTCCCATAATCACATGAATTTTTACTTTTTTGGCAGCTTTGCAAAGTAGTGCAGTGGAATCGTCTGGTACCGATACCGCGTTTTCTATTAACTTAATATAAAGCTCATTCAGTTGAGCTCCTTTACTATTTGGAATTAGCCATACCCAGTCAGGATAACCAGAAATAAAAGCCTCTGGAAAGACTATTAATTGAGCTCCATTTTTTCCAGCTTCTTCAATTGCTTTACAAGCTTTTTTAACGGTTTCCACTTTATTTAAAAAAACAGGAGTGATTTGTGCAGCAGCAATTTTCACATTTTTTTTCATACTCAAAAATTTATTTTTGATATTATTCCTTGTTGTTTAAATATACAAGATTTTTACAAATTGAAATTATTATTGCAATTCTCAAGAATATTCTTATATATTTGTATCGATATGAAAATTACATTAAATACAAGTTGGTGGTGGATTCGTTAAACTAAAAACGTAATCTAAAACTTCTGTATATAAAATATTCAAAAGACTTGTCGATTACGACAAGTCTTTTTTTTTTGCTTAAAACTATGATAAATAAAATACCAATTACCACCGTAAATAAAAAAATGCTTTCCGATACAGTTACTCCTGTTGGCTTATACTTAAAGTTAAGAGATCGGTTTTATAATTCATGCCTATTAGAAAGTTCCGACTATCACGGAAATGATAATAATTTTTCATATATCTGTCTGGAACCTTTAGTTTCTTTTGTTGTAGAGAATCAATCTATAAATATTAAAGGATTGGAATTAGATAAAAACATTAAGATTATAGGAAGAAAACAAGTAATATCCGAACTTCAAAATTTGATAGACACCTTCAGTATTAAAAAGAATAACTTAGTAAATGGATTTTTCGGTTATACCAATTATGAAGCGGTACAATATTTTGAAACCTTAGATATAAAAGTTCCTAAAGAGGAAAAGCATTCAACTCCTCTAATGCATTATTCCCTTTTTAAATACATCATACAAATCGATCATTTTAAAAATGAAATGACACTAACAGAAAATGTTGTGGATGGAAAAGAGTCCACTATTGGAGAATTAATTGATTTGGTTAAAGGAAACAATCACCCACAATATCATTTTAAATTAAATGGTCAAGAAAACACAAACATTTCGGATACGGAGTTTAAAAAAATGGTGACTAAAGGGAAAGAACATTGTCAAAAAGGAGATGTATTTCAAATTGTACTTTCCCGTCAGTTTTCTCAAGGATTTACAGGAGATGATTTTAATGTATATCGTTCATTGAGGTCTGTAAACCCCTCCCCTTATTTGTTTTATTTTGATTTTGGAAACTTTAAGCTTTTTGGTTCCTCGCCTGAGGCTCAATTAAAGGCAAGTGATGGAAAAGCAACTATCAACCCAATAGCAGGGACATTTAAAAGAACAGGTAATGACCTTCAAGATAAAGAATTGGCAGAACTACTGGCTAAGGATCCAAAGGAAAATGCAGAACATACCATGTTAGTAGATTTGGCCAGAAACGATTTGAGTCGACATGGAAAAAATGTAACCGTCAAAACGTATAAAGAAACTCAGTTTTATAGTCACGTTATTCATTTGGTTTCTGAAGTAGAAGCAGATTTAAACTCTTCATCAGATGCATTACAGGTCTATGCAGATACATTTCCGGCAGGAACATTATCTGGAGCTCCAAAATATAGAGCAATGCAATTAATTGATGAATATGAAAATCAGAGTAGAGGGTTTTATGGTGGAGCAATTGGTGTTTTTGGCTTTGATGGTTCAGTAAATCATGCAATCACTATAAGAAGTTTTTTAAGTAAGAATAACACTTTGTTTTTTCAGGCTGGAGCAGGTGTAGTGGTCGATTCTAATGAAGAAAATGAATTACAAGAAGTAAATAATAAACTAGGCGCTTTAAAAAAAGCTTTAAAGCTAGCAGAAAACATATAAACCATGAAGAAGATATTAATAGTAGATAATTACGATTCTTTCACCTATAATTTGGTTCACTATGTGGAAGCCAATCCAGAATATGAAGTAGATGTTTTTCGTAATGATGAAATAGATTTAGAATACGTAAACATTTACGATACAATTATACTTTCTCCTGGTCCAGGTTTACCGAGTGATGCTGGCATATTAAAGGAATTGATTAAAAAATATGCACCCACCAAAAAGATATTGGGGGTTTGCTTAGGAATGCAAGCCATAGGAGAAGTTTTTGGAGGTACGCTTGTTAATTTGAATAGTGTTTTTCATGGGGTAGCAACACCTTTAGAAGTAATAGACAAAAGTGATTTACTATTTAAAGATTTACCAAGTTCATTTCAGATTGGAAGGTATCATAGTTGGGTAATTGCAAATGAAGAATTTCCTGAGGAATTAAAAATTACTTCCATAGAAGAGAACAACCAAATTATGTCTTTAAAACACAAAGAGTATAAAGTATATGGAGTTCAGTTTCATCCAGAATCCATATTAACAGAACACGGAAAAGAAATGATTTCAAATTTTTTAGCTATTTAAGATGAAACATACTTTAGACAAGTTATTTCAACATCAGGAACTTTCTCAACAAGATGCTTATAACATCTTAACTAGAATAGGAAAAGGAGATTTTAATCCTTCACAAATTGCCGCTTTTTTAACGGTGTATTTAATGCGAAATATTACCGTGAATGAATTATCAGGATTTAGAAATGCCTTATTAGATTTATGTCTAAAAGTAGATTTATCAGATTATAATACTATAGATGTTTGTGGTACCGGTGGTGATGGAAAAAATACGTTTAACATATCTACACTTTCTGCATTTGTTATTGCTGGAGCGGGATATAAGGTAGCGAAACACGGGAACTACGGAGTTTCTTCTTCATGTGGTTCCTCGAATGTATTAGAATATTTGGGCTATAATTTTACCAATGATGAATCTATTTTAAAACAGCAGTTAGAGAAAACGAACTTCTGTATGATGCATGCCCCATTATTTCATCCAGCGATGAAAAATGTAGCACCCATTAGAAAGGAATTAAGAATCAAAACCTTTTTCAATATGCTTGGACCTTTAGTAAATCCGAGTTTTCCTAAGAATCAATTGGTAGGCGTTTTCAATTTAGAAATTGCAAGAATATATAATTATTTACTTCAAGATAGTAAGAAGAATTATACGATACTTCACAGTTTAGATGGTTATGATGAAATTTCATTGACTGGAAAATTCAAAGCAATTTCAAATGCTGGAGAAACTTTATTTACTCCTGAAAACATTGGATTTAATACGCAAAAACAAACGGATATTTTTGGAGGCGAAACGGTACAAGAAGCAGCAAAGATATTCTTGGATGTTTTAAAAGATGAATGTACAACACATCAAAAAAATGTGGTTTTAGCAAATTCCTCATTTGCAATTAAATGCCTAGAACCTAACAAATCTATCGAAGATTGCATTGCAATGGCTAATGAGTCTTTAGAATCTGGAAATGCATACCAATCCCTAAAAAATATAATCGAATAACAAATGACGATTTTAGACAAAATAATTAGCTACAAAAGAGAAGAAGTTGAAAAGCTAGCTAATAGCGTTCCTATAAAATTATTAGAAGAAAGTTCGTTTTTCCAAATGGATTGTATTTCGTTAAAACAACAGTTACAGCGAAAAAATAAAAGTGGAATTATAGCAGAATTTAAACGGCAATCTCCTTCCAAGGGTATTATTAATGAAACTGCAATAGTCACTGAAACTGTCAAAGGGTATTTAGATGCTGGCGCTTCTGGAATTTCCATATTGACAGATACCAAATCCTTTGGAGGTAAAAATGAAGATGTTATTTCTGCAAAGAAAATGGGTTTTGGACCTATATTAAGGAAAGACTTTACCATTTCTGAATATCAAATTATCGAAGCAAAGTCAATTGGAGCTGATGCAATTTTGTTGATAGCAGCGGTATTATCTAAAAATGAAATCAAACAATTTACAAGTCTAGCACATAATTTGGGCTTGGAAGTTTTATTGGAAGTTCATACTCAAGAGGAATTGGATAAATACATTCCTGAAATAAATTTAGTGGGAATCAATAATCGTGACTTGAATACCTTTAAAGTAGATTTTGATAATTCCATCCGTTTGGCAGAATTATTACCTGCTGAAACTGTAAAAATAGCGGAGAGTGGAATTAGTGATTTTAAAAATATAATAGAATTAAAAAAACATGGTTTTGAGGGGTTTTTAATTGGGGAGAACTTTATGAAAACTTCTAATCCAGCACAAGCATGTAAAAAGTTTATCGAGAATATTTCTCAGTTTGAAAATGTTCAAGGAAATTATAATTAAATTAATAAAATGAGATGTCATTGCGAACGGAGCTAAGCGAAGTGTGGCAATCTCAAAAATATATAAAACAATGAAACTAAAAGTTTGTGGAATGAGAGATGCTACTAATATAGCTAAACTGATAAAGATTCAGCCTGATTTTATAGGTTTTATATTTCACGAAAAATCTCCTAGAAATGTAACCGAAACCTCTAAAGTATATTTCCCAGAAACAATTAAAAAAGTAGGAGTTTTTGTAGATAAAGAGGAATCTTTTATAAGAGATAAAGTCACTGACTATACATTAGACCTTATCCAATTACATGGAAATGAAACTTCTAAACAATGCATGGATTTAAAGGAAAAAGGTCTTAAGATTATAAAGGCATTCAATATTTCTGAAGATTTTGACTTTCAAGCTTTGAAAGTATACGAACCGTACTGCGAATACTTTTTGTTTGATGCATTTGGAAAAAATGCAGGTGGTAATGGTATTGTTTTTAATTGGGATTTACTTCAGAAATACACAGGGAAAATCCCCTTTTTACTGAGTGGAGGTATTGATGATACCTTGGTTAAAGAAATAAAAAGTATCAATCATCCAAAGTTTGCAGGAATAGACATTAACAGCGGATTTGAAATAAAACCTGCTTTAAAAGATATTAAAAATATAGAAAAATTTAAACATAATGTCATTACGAAAGGAGCGTAGCGATTGTGGCAATCTCATTAAATTATATCATAAAAAAGAAACAAATGAATATAGATAATAACGGATTTTATGGAGATTTTGGTGGAGCATTTATCCCAGAAATGTTATACCATAATGTAAATGAATTGAAAGAAAATTATCTTCAGATTATTGAATCTGAATCTTTTAAAAAGGAGTTCAAGTATTTATTAAAAGAATATGTGGGAAGACCAACACCCTTGTATTTTGCAAAACGTCTATCTAAAAAATACAATACCAATGTTTTCTTAAAAAGAGAAGATTTAAATCATACAGGAGCACATAAAATCAATAATACCATAGGGCAGATATTGGTTGCCAAGCAAATGAATAAAAAGCGAATTATCGCCGAAACAGGTGCGGGTCAACATGGTGTTGCAACAGCTACGGTCTGTGCATTAATGGGCTTGCAATGCATTGTTTATATGGGTGAAGTGGATATTAAAAGACAAGCACCTAATGTTGCTCGGATGAAAATGCTAGGCGCAGAGGTTAGACCTGCAGTTTCCGGAAGTAAAACACTGAAAGATGCAACAAACGAAGCTATTCGAGATTGGATTGCAAATCCGGTAGACACTTATTATTTAATCGGTTCTGTAGTAGGGCCACATCCATATCCAGATATGGTAGCTCGTTTTCAGTCTATTATTAGTGAAGAAATGAAAATGCAATTACAAGAAAAAACGGGGAGAGATTATCCAGATCGAATTATTGCCTGTGTTGGAGGGGGATCTAATGCTGCAGGAGCTTTTTATCACTATTTGGGAAATGAGAAAGTAGAATTAATCGCTGTAGAAGCAGATGGATTAGGAATTACATCTGGAGAAACCGCAGCAACCACTCAAGTAGGGAGTGAAGGGATTATTCATGGTAGTAAAACCTTATTAATGCAAAATAATGAGGGTCAGATAACGGAACCATATTCCATTTCTGCAGGCTTGGATTATCCAGGAGTAGGTCCTTTGCACGCACATTTATTTAAAAGTGGTAGAGGAACTTTTTTAGGAGCAACAGATCAAGAAGCATTAGATGCTGCTTATGAACTCACAAAATTAGAAGGTATTATACCTGCTTTAGAATCGGCACACGCATTGGCAGCATTGAGAAAAATTGATTTTAATGCCAATGAAAATGTGGTAATCAACCTTTCTGGAAGAGGGGATAAGGATATGGAAACGTATATAAGAATGATTCAATGAATCTATGATTGAATGAAACAATGAATCAATATTTAAGTACTTCGAGTAATTCGTTTTTTACGAATAGTATCGAGAAGCATAAATTAAAATTAACAAATGAAGAGAATAAAAGAAACCTTCCAAACCAAAAATAACATCCTTAACATCTATGTTACGGCTGGTTTTCCGAAGCTAAACGATACCGTAGAAATAGTTCAAGAATTGGCTAGAAACGAAGTGGATATGATTGAAATTGGGATGCCTTTTTCCGATCCCTTAGCAGATGGTCCTACCATTCAAAATAGTAGTGAAATTGCAATAAAAAACGGAATTACATTGGATTTTATTTTTAATCAAATTATAGAAATAAGAAAAACGGTTAGTATTCCAATTATATTGATGGGTTATTATAATCAAGTATTACAATATGGCGCCAAGTCTTTTTTTAAAAAAGCAAAAAGGGTAGGTGTTGACGGATTTATAATCCCCGATTTGCCTCTAGATATATATCAAAAAAAACACAAAACCATTCTGAATGATTTAGAATTGGATATGATATTCTTAATTACCCCTCAGACAACAGACGAAAGAATACGCCTTTTAGACGGACAAAGTTCAGGGTTTTTATATTTGGTTTCTTCCTATGCTATTACAGGATCCAAAAGTGATTTACAACAAAATCAAATCGATTATTTTAAACGAATTCAAAATCTTTCATTAAAGAATTCCAAATTAATAGGTTTCGGGATTTCAAATAAAGAATCCTTTAATACAGCCTGTAATTATGCGGAAGGTGCCATCATTGGAAGTGCATTTATAAAAGCACTTAAAGATTCCAATAATTTAAAAGAAAGCATTAGCAATTTTGTGAAAGGAATTAAAGGGTAAGGATTACTTAGGCATTACTTCAAAGCTAACCATCCATTGAATTCCAAATTGATCACTAAACATTCCAAAATAAGAACCCCAGAAAGTGGTATTCATTGGCATAATTATATTTCCACCTTGTGATAAACCTTGAAACAAACGATCAGCTTCTTCTTTAGAGTCGGTATTTATCGATACGGAAAAGTTATTTCCTTGGGTAAACCCTTTTGTCCATTCCCCTCCGGTATCGCTACCCATAAGTACGGTATCACCAATAGGTAATGACATATGCATAATTTTCTCATATTCAGATTCCGCTACAACTAAATTAGGATCATCCTTTGGCATATCTTTAAATCTACCCAAAAATGAATATTCTCCTCCAAAGGTAGCTTTGTAAAAATTAAAGGCTTCTTCACAATTTCCTTTAAAAGTCAAGTAAGTGTTTACAGTAGTCATGGCCTATGTTTTTTTGAAAATTTGTATCTTTAAATATACGTTTTATAATGGAATTTCGCAATTATGGAAACTAATGAATACAATATAGAAGTAGATAAAAATGACCATCCATTAGGCCTAAGACCCAGAGCGGATTTTTATACGGGGGAAAACATTCATAGGGCTTGTCAATTTATTTTATGAAGCAAATCTTTAAATCTGTTTTCATTTCTTAAGCTGTCAAATTTAGGGTCTGTTTTTAACCCCCAAAAAAATAATCCTTGTCCACCTTCTTCGTAATCCAGTTCGAGCCATTCAAGAGCCTTTTCTTGGTTTCCTAGCCCAATATATATAGTGGCAAGCATATAACCTGGCACATGTTCCTTCCCTCTTTTCTTTAAATGCATATTTAATATTTCTGTAGCTTCTTTAATCCTTCCAATTTTACCATAATTGTAGGCCAGCATCCAATTTGTTTTTGTTCCTGTGGATCGTTGAAGGTAGGTGTCTATAGCAATTTTGTGTTTTTCCATACCGGAATATAAATAGCCCTTTATCCATAATAACCAGGGATCCCCAATATGTTTTTTTAACATGGTGGATATAACTTCAATTCCTTTTTCAAATTGATGCGTGTAATAATAAGCATGGCCTACGTCGCCCATGTACTTTGTAGATAAGGGGTCTAAAGATTGCGTTACAGAAAAATGATAGAGGGCTTTCTTTAGATCTCCTTCAAAGATTGAAATCCAAGCTAATTTTTCATGAGCCCCCAAATAGTTTGGACTTAACTCGATTGCTTTGTTAAGAAAATTAATCGCTTCGCTCTTTTTGAACTTAAAAAAATTGATTGCTCCAAGAGCACCATAACTTTCTCCATTCTTACTATCGAGTTCCAAGGCTTTGAGTGAAGCATTCAATGCTTTGTCTAACACTTTTTTAGACCCAACCCTTCCCCAAAAAATGTATTCTAAATAAGTGTCGGATAGTCCAACATAAGCTCGACTATATTTGGGGTCTATTTCAATTGCTTTTTTAAAGTATTTAACAGCTTTGTCTAGCTCAACAATTTTTCCAAATCCCCGGTGTAGTAGTTCCTGTCCTTGTTGAAAATATATATATGCCTGTTGGTGTTCTGTGGGTATTTTATTGAGTTGGCTCTTTTCATCGTCTGATAACACAATCTTAAGTTGATCCACCACTTCATTGGCAATATTATTTTGAAGAATAAAAACATCTTCCATTTTTTGTCTATGAGGAGGTAAAGACCATATTTGTTTATTCTTTTTGATGTCATTAAGTTCAACATTTACTTTAATGTGGTCTCCGATAGCCTGTACTCTTCCCTCTAGTGCAAATGCTACATCAAGTTCTTTTCCTATTTGAATTAAAGAGATTGTCTTGTCCTTAAAATACATGCATGAGGAACGGGATATTACTTTTAAATTATTGATTGAAAGTAGTTGTGAACGAATTTCATCTGCAATACCATCTACGAAGTATTGTTGTTCGGCAATACTGCTATTATTTTCAAAGGGTAAAACAGCAATAGACATATCCTTCTTAATTACTGAAGGGTCCAAAGATTCTTTTAAGGAGGATGTCTTCAGTTTACCTGTTATGGTTTCTTTTTTTGGTATTGGAAAACCATCATTTGATAAGGCATAAATGTGCATCGGTTTTTCAACATTTTTAAATTCAAATTCCCCAATTAATTCGGTTTTAAATTCACTGTGGTTTCTTATTTTTTGAAAAACATCTTCCGAAAAGAGTATGGTTCCAGTTTGCCCTAATGATTCTATTCTAGACGCGATATTAACCCCTTCACCGAAAATAGCACCCTCTTTTATGAGTATTTCTCCAATGTGAATTCCAATTCTAAGAGGTACGGGCACTTTTATTTTAAATTCATTTTGAATGGCTATGGCACATTCTATAGCTACCGTGGTACTAGGAAAAATAGATAAACTACCATCTCCATAAAACTGGATAAGATTTCCTTCAAATTTCGATACAAATTGCTCTATAGTTTTTCTGTGATGAGTAACCGTTGTAATGGCAAGATTTTCATCGGTTCCAATCATAGTAGTATAGCCAACAATGTCGGTAAACATAATAGCAGATAGTCTTCGATTTGAATTCATTTCCTGTTTAATTCCTCTTGCACTAATTTTATGTGCTACAATGTATTTACATGGTTTGTAGTGTTGGACTAAAGATAGCAAAAAGAGACAAACATGTTAAATAACCTATAGCTCAACGAATTTAACAAAAATACTTGGGTTTACGTTAGGAAATTCAGCCGCAAACGAGTGTGGTGAAAGACAAAAGCAAAATGTACTTTTTTGAGTAGAAAATTTTATTTTTTTTGTATTCCTTCTAAACTATAGGTAATAATTGGTTCAGGTTTTCCCTTTACCATTACGGGAGGCATTTTTTTTAAAACAAAACGGTCATCTAATTCAGCCATTATTTTATCTGTTATTAATATGTCGGTATTGTGTTCTCGTGTTAGTGTTTCAACTCGTGCAGCTACATTGATCGTATCGCCTACCACACCAAATTTACTCAATTCATAGTTTCCCATAACACCAGCAAGTACCTGCCCTTTATGGATTCCTATTCCAAAAGATAATTCAGGTAGTGATTTAGACTGAAGCTCTATATTATATTCCTTCAATTCTTTTCGCATCTCTAATGCTGCCATCACTGCATCCTGGACTTGCCAGGGATTATTTCTTAATGCTCCAAATAGCGTCAAAATACCATCTCCAATTAACTCTGTTACTTGTCCATGATGTTTACTAACAACCTTACTCATGCAACGAAAATAGCCATTGAGTATACCAACTACTGTTGAAGGATCCATTTGATCACACATTTTAGTAAATCCCCTAAGATCGGCAAATAACACTGTGACTATTCGAATGGATGGTTGATATGCACTATCTGAATCTGTTAGATGTTCAATCACTTCTTTTGGGGTAAATCTGCCGAAATGAATCTGAAGTCTCTCTAATTTCTCATTAGTGTGTGTAAGTAATTTCTCCAACTTTCTATTTCTTTTTTTTTGTCGAATAATAATCATTAACAATATAAAAGCTAAGATAAATATGAGCAGGATGTAATATATTAATTCCATTATCCGAGAAGTACTGCTAGTCTGACAGTTGCATTTGCGAGAGAAGCAACTCCAATAGCTTCAAGCATCATAGACTCTCCAACTTCTTGAGCAAGTTCTCGAACCTGTTGTTGCATTGGACCGTTCTGGAAGTGTATGGTATCTCTTGTCCAGGAAAGTAATTTTTCCTCATGCATACTTAAATATGGAGATGACAAGGTTGACAAGGCATGATCAAACTCCTCATTATTAAAACCACACTCTACTGCCATAGCATGTGTTTCTGTTTGACAAAAATCACACTCCAAACTGTTAGCTACAACGGCAAACATTAATATTTTTAATTTCTTTGATAAGATATCCGATTCAAAAGCTCCGGTTAATGCATTGTTCATCGCTACTGCTGCGGGTAAGCCTATAAGCTTTTGTATAAGACGAGAAAACGATTTTGGGACACCTTCTAAGGGTGCAGTTTCTGTCCAACCAATACTTCTAAGTTTTCGCCCAATTATAGGTCTTAATAATTTACCTACTATACTGTTTGGTAGACGTTCTAATTCCTCCATTGGAGGTATTGCAATAAATGTGGATACCCTGTTTACAAAGCAATGGTTTACAATTAAAAAAGCCATTTCAGTAACAGCTAATTGAGAATACCCTAAGCGTAAAAGTTCATCTCGATCATTCTTTGGAGGTTTCGGATTAGATCGAGCCAAGTTTCTACAAAAGCGGATAAAAGCTCTTTCCTTTTCATCCATCTCTGCTATTTGTGCATTTCTTTCAATATTGCTTATCATTTTTTTGGAGTATCCCCAGAGGTGCATCCACGATCTTGCAACCCCATAGCAATACCTACAAGCATTTTCCTGAGCGGCAACTAGGCCACTTATATCAGCCAATCTCCTTGGAAATTCTTGTGCTTCATAACGGGGCCATTTCAGAATTGTTTTTCGAAGCCATGGACTCCTAGAAGTACGAGTGTGTATATCAGGAACCATTCCAATATCGGCTTTAACTTCTGCCTCCCATTTAGCATCATGGACCACAGATAATGTTGGTTCACTCCATTCTATTTCATGTAGCAGTACTGTCATAAATCCGTTTAAAGTTAATCAATCCTTAACTTCTGTTTTAAATAATCGACAATTTATTGTAACAAATCGTCATAAGTAAATTGCTGTCTTTCAATAAGAAGGCTATGGAATTTTCCACTAACGCAACTAAGTTAATAAAAAGTATTGAATTTATAAGTAGTTGGAAACGAAGTCGATTAAGATAGTTTTTACCATACCCTGCAAATTAGGAGCCGCAAAGTCAATAAGGTAGCTAAAAGCGAAGTAATTATATGCGGCTTAAGTTTACAATCTCTTATATTTATTATATAACAAAAAGGAACAAAAGAGAGGATTAAGGTTATTTTATTAAGATTAACATCATTTCTTTACAAACCATAATCATAGCTCTTTGATTTTTTTTCTATGAGTAAATTAGTCATTAAAACTTTTTAGCACTAAGTCTATTAAGCTAATAGTCTTTATAATCTCTTTTTCAAGTTCTTTGTGGGCTTTAAGATTATAACTAAAATTAAGAAAAGCAGTATTAACAGCGTTTTTAAACTCTTGATTAGATTTTAAATCAGTTATATTCAATGGGATATATTTTGTATTTAAGCTGTCTGAATATTCAAAAGCAAAATTAGACCTCATTATAGGTCTAAAGAAAAGGTTCAAATTATTGCTGAAATTTTCTAAAAAATCCTTGACTTCAGGATAACGTGTATTATAGTTTTTTAATATTGATTCTTTTAGTTTTGGATTACGAATGATATTTATTCCTTGGTTTTCCAATATTTTGTAGGCAGTTATTTCCCACTTAAAGGATTTGCTAAACATTAATGAACTAAATTTTTCATCAATACTATCATTATAGCTTATTTCATTATTTAAAAGTTTTTCAATGACTTTAATGTTTCTCAGGTCAAGTGTTAATTGAGCAATGTTTGGACTAATCTGGTTCTCGATGTCAGAATACATTGATTTTTTTAATTCTATCAAAATACTTTTCTCTAAAACCTTTGCCTTTCTATTTTCATTCCAATTATTAATCTGCAAAGCAATTAAAATTCCTATAACTACAAGAACGATTTCTCCTACGGCATACTTCAAATACTTACCTGTTTTGTTTTTTTCCATAAGGTCGTAACGTATTTTTCTAAAGAATTTTATCATTGGTTAGATGTTTCTCGAAAGGTAGGACAATTATTTAATTCGAGTTTTAGATAATGAAGCACAACGGTTTCAATTACTATTTCCGTTAAGCAACGAATTTAATAAAAAGGCTTGGATTTCTGAGCTTGTGCTATTGTAAAATCAAGACTTATTTATTAGGTAACTTATAGAAGTAATTTTAAGAATTAATAAAAATTCATTTGTTATATTGATCATTACTTTTTTGGCGGTAGTTTTTTGATTGTTATTCAGAGCCTAGTTTTAGAAGCCAAGTTTTAATCTCACTTTTATCATCATCGAATACCGTAGCTAAAACAATGTATCCTCCGTCACTTGTTTGTTGAATAGCAAGAGATTCGTCTTTATCTGGCCCACCTATAATCTTTGACCAAATAAGATTCAAGTTTATGTCACGCTTTTCTAATAAAAGATTAACACTTCCATCAGTATCGCCAATCCACTTTTCACCTGCTAATAAATATGTCCTATCATCGGTTAGTGTGATATTTTTTTCTTGAAAATAATAAGATTCTTTTCGTTGTGAATTAATTACTTCGCCATTATCGTTTATCTCAACACTCCATATATCATATGTTTCTATTTGTTTTTCTAGCATTTCACCTGGTACATCACCATCTTCACTGTACGTTTTACCTTCTATAATAAGATTTCCGTTTTTTGTTTTATTCATCATCATGGGAGCGTCAATACGAGAGCCACCTAATACCTTAGACCAAGATAATTCGCCTTGATTATCTATTTTAGCAATCCAATAATCACTAGAAAAATTATTATCTATATAATTTATTCTTTCACCAGCTATGATATAACTACCGTCTTCCATGCATTCAATAACAATAACTTCTTCTCTATTTGCTCCATCATCATATTCTTTTGACCAAACAACATCCCCTGTTTTATCAAGTTTCGATACCCAGAAATTTTGGTTTAAGCCATAGTTATGATACCCAACTACAATATAACCCCCATCATTTGTTTGCTGAATTGCTTTAGGTGATTTATCAATATAATCGTGAAATATTTTAACCCATTGGGTATTTCCAGTTGAATTAATTTTCATTAAAGTAGGTTTAGAACCATTACTTGTTCCTAGTATAATATATCCATCATCATTTGTTTGTTTAATATCAGAAGCATCCTCAAGTACTGCCCAACTAATCTCCTTCTCCCATTCAATTGATGGAGACCTATCACATGAATAACTTAAAACAACTCCTATTACCAGAATTAGCATTTTGATATTTAAATAGTTTCTCATTTATTTTTTTGAATATTAAAAATATTAGTTAATTACCGCCAATGATATTGGTAAAGCTTGGGTTTTTCCGTTAAGTAACGAATTTAATAAAAAGGCTTGGATTTCCGATAGGAAATTCAACCGCAATGAATTATAGGCGTTGTTGGCGTTAGTTTTTTTTATTCCGTTAATAATTTATTCAGTTTTGGAAATTCCGTAACAATATTTTTGTCAGTATAATTTCCATATTCAAATCCGACTGATAATAAACCTCTTAATGAGCTTTTTTGCTTTACAGTCAATTTATCCGCCATTTTTATAAATTCATTTTCTCCAATTCGATAAACTAATTGAGTTGTTACGAAACCCAAATCATAACAACCAGCTCCACCACCACACCAAAATTCGGTCAATTCCGAAAGTGCGTTTGAATCTTTATTCAGCGCTTGAGTGATTAATTCAGTCAGCTTTTTATTATGTTCAAGAGATTGATTTGTATAGAGTGTATCTCCAATTTCGATTGCGTCAACTTCGTTTTGTTTACAGCTCAAAAGTGTAAAAATTACCAAAAGATATATTGTGAAGTTCTTCATTTTTAAATTAACGCCAACTTGTTATATCATCAGCTTTATTGGCGTTTATCCACCAATAATTTGTGATAGTGTCTGTTTTAATTGTTTTTTATCGTTTTAAAAAAGAGGGGAGTCAATTTTAATTTGGTTGTTAGTTGATACTAATTTACTAATTAGTGAATGATGATTAGGGTATGGGGAATTCTTGTTATTAACAGGGTTATCAACGGGAGGATAATTTTTAATAAGTAATTAGGAGTGAGTAATGAAAAGGATTCTTTATTGTGATTGCTTTTAACGATGAGATTGCTTCGCTAAGCTCGCAATGACAAAAGGCGGAATATGATTGGAGATTAATTATTAATGATTAAGTGATTAAACAATTCAACGACATAACGAATAAACAGTGGTTAACAAAAAAAGCCCCTGATTTCTCAAGAGCTTTTTCATCATTAACTTTTTCTTTTTCAATTATTCATATTTTAATGCATCTACGGGATCTGAATTCGCAGCCAAATAGGCTTGAGAACTCACCGTGATTAATGCAATTATTAATGCTAATATCGTTGCAAAAATAAAGGGCATAATGGGCATATCTATTTGATAGGAAAAATTGGTTAACCAATTTTTAGCTAATAAATAGGTGATAGGCCAAGCGAAAATATTTGCAATTAATACCAACTTGATAAAATCTTTAGTAAGCATATTCATTATCTGTGAAACCGATGCTCCCAATACTTTTCGAATCCCAATTTCTTTGGTTCTTTGTTCGGCAGTATAACTCGCCAAACCGTAAAGTCCCATCGCAGATATAATGATCGCAAGAATAGTTAGGAATAGAAACATGGTTCCAAAATTTTCTTGTTGGCGTAATAATGCTCCAAATTTCTGATCTAAATACGTATATCGAAACGGATGCGAAGGCTCCAATTTATTCCATTCGGTTTCTATATAATCTATAGTGGCATTCATATCGTTGGCAGCAATTTTAAAAGACGCAAACCATAAATTATCACTTACGGTTAATACCATAGGTCGAATGGGCTGGTTAAATCCTTCTATATGAAAATCTTTTACTATACCGATAATATTTCCATATTCCTTGTCTCCGTTTTGATTTGTAAATCGTCCCAAACGTCTACCTACAGCATTTTCAATATTTAAATTCTTTACTGCGGTTTCATTTAGAATAAAATAGGGGATAGAGTCGGATTCTTTTTCTCTGTCAAA
>CAJXYJ010000025.1 GCA_913063255.1 uncultured Flavobacteriales bacterium
TGCTTTTTATGGATGCTTTAAACAAAGAATTTAACAACAGATTAACGCTTGCCATTCAAATATTTAAAAACGAATACCCAAGAAATTTCTTTTGTCAGCTAATTTCTGGTCAGTTGGATATGGATCGAATGGATTATTTAAAACGAGACAGTTTTTATACGGGTGTTTCTGAAGGTGCAGTAAATTCACAGCGATTAATTAGCATGCTTAATGTATTTGAAGATAATTTGGTTGTTGAGGAAAAAGGAATTTACTCGGTAGAAAAATTTATTATCGCTCGAAGGCTAATGTATTGGCAAGTTTATCTTCATAAAACGGGATTAGTAGCAGAGCAACTATTGTTATTGTTATTAAAAAGGGCAAAGGAGCTTACCTTTAAAGGTGTGGTGTTACCTGCAAGCAAAGCATTGACTTTCTTTTTAAATAAAACAATAACTTTTGAAAATTTTGATGCTGAAGTTTTGGAGACATTCTCAAAATTAGATGACTATGATATAGTTTCAGCGATGAAATCTTGGGTTTCGGAAGAAGATTTTGTGTTGAAAAATATTTCAGATATGTTATTGAATAGAGATTTACTTAAAATTGAAATGCAATCGGAGCCCTTTTCAGAAGAGAAAATAAATCAAGCAAAGGAATCTATGATGAATAAATATACAATATCAGAAAAAGAAGCTTCCTATTTTGTTTTTACTGGAACCATTAGCAACCAGGCTTATCGGATGGATAAAGACACGATTAATTTACTTACAAAGTCTGGTGAAATTATAGATGTTGCACATGCAAGTGATCAATTAAATTTAAAAGCGCTTTCAAAAAATGTAGTGAAAAATTATATGTGTTTCCCAAAAACCAAATAGTAATCCTTTTTTTCTATTTTTGTAATGAAATTAAAAAAACTAATTAAAACCAACCTGTGAAATTTACAGCAGCTCAAATAGCCGGAATCTTAGAAGGCGATGTAGACGGAAATCCTGATGCAGAAGTATCTAAGCTTGCGAAAATAGAGGAAGGTATTGAAGGTAGTCTTACCTTTTTAGCCAATCCTAAATATACAAATTTTATATATTCAACAAAGGCATCTATCACTATCGTAAATAGTGATTTTGTGCCAGACAATGAAATAAGTACGACATTAATACGAGTGGAGGATGCGTATAAATCTTTTTCTAAATTACTAGAATATTACAATCAAGTAAAAATGAATAAAACAGGAATAGAAAAACCTGTTTTTATTTCAGAAAGTGCTACTTATGGGGATAACATTTATATAGGTGCATTTGCTTATTTGGGTGAAAATGTAAAAGTTGGTGATAATGTAAAAATTTATCCCAATGTTTATATAGGAGATAATGTTGTTATTGGTGATAATGTTATACTTTTTTCTGGAGCAAAAATATATTCAGATACTGTAATAGGTAATGAATGTGTTATACATAGTAATGTTACTATTGGATCTGATGGATTTGGTTTCACTCCTAATGAGAAAGGGGAATTTATTAAGGTTCCTCAAACAGGAAACGTTATTATAGAAGACAATGTAGATATTGGTGCAGCAACCTCAATAGATAGAGCTACTTTAGGATCTACTGTTATTAGAAAAGGGGTTAAATTGGATAACCAAATACAAATTGCTCATAATGTTGAGATTGGTAAGAATACAGTAATTGCTGCTCAAACTGGGATTGCGGGATCTACTAAAATTGGTGAGAATTGTATGATTGGAGGACAAGTAGGATTTGCAGGACATCTAACTATAGGGAATTTTGTAAAAATACAAGCCCAAAGTGGGGTAGGAAGAAATATAAATGATGGGGAGGCGATTCAAGGGTCTCCATCGTTTAATTATGGGGCTTTTAACAAGAGTTATGTGCACTTCAGAAATCTTCCAGAAATAGTGAATAGGATAAATATAATAGAGAAAAAAATAAAATAATGATTAAAAGTTTTCATAAACAACGCACGATTATAAAGGAAATATCCTTAAGTGGAGTTGGTTTGCATACAGGTAAAGATGTTAAGATGACATTTAAACCAGCTTCAGAAAATCATGGTTATAAATTTGTTCGTTTAGATTTAGAAGGGCAACCTATTATTGAAGCGGATGCTAATTATGTAACAAATACTCAAAGAGGTACAAATCTTGAAAAACATGGAGTGAGTATTAATACTTCAGAACATGTCCTGGCGGCATTAGTTGGTTTAGAGATAGATAATTGTTTAATTGAATTAAATGCTTCAGAGCCTCCAATTATGGACGGTTCTTCTAAATTTTTTATAGAAATTTTAGAAGAAGCTGGAATCGTTGAGCAGGAAGCAATGCGAGAAGAATTTATTGTAACCGATATAATATCATTTAAAGATGAAGAATCTGGAAGTGAAATTATGATTATGCCAGCAGATGATTATCAACTAACTACTATGGTTGATTTTGGAACCAATGTATTAGGGACTCAAAACGCATTTATTAATAATATTTCAGAATTTAAAGAAGAAATTTCTAACGCAAGGACATTTAGTTTTTTGCATGAGATTGAAATGTTATTAGAACATGGACTCATAAAAGGAGGAGATTTAAACAATGCCATTGTATATGTAGATAAAGAGTTGTCTCCAGAAACAATGGAAAAACTAAAAGTAGCTTTTGGTAAGGACACTATATCGGTAAAACCAAATGGCATTTTAGACAACCTTACATTGCATCAACCAAACGAAGCAGCAAGACATAAATTATTAGATGTAATTGGTGATTTAGCATTAATTGGTACTCGAATAAGAGGAAAAGTAATAGCAAATAAGCCAGGGCATCAAATTAATACTCAATTTGCGAAGAAACTCGCAAAAATTATTAAGATTGAAAAAAGGAATAAATTACCAGTTTATGATTTAAGTAAACCACCAGTAAAAGACATCAATGCAATTATGGAAATGTTGCCGCATAGGCCTCCTTTTTTATTAATTGATAAGATTCTAGAAATTAATGATACACAGGTTATAGGTTTGAAAAATGTAACGATGAATGAACCATTTTTCGTTGGACATTTCCCTGGAGCTCCTGTTATGCCAGGGGTTTTAATTGTTGAAGCTATGGCACAAACAGGAGGAATTTTACCTTTAAGTCAAGTGCCTGACCCAGAAAACTATTTGACATTTTTTTTAAAGATAGATAATGTTAAATTTAAAAGACAAGTAAGTCCAGGAGATACTCTAATATTCGATCTTAAATTGATTGAGCCAATGCGAAGAGGAATCGTATTAATGTCTGGAAAAGCTTATGTTAATGATGTATTGGTTACCGAGGCAGAATTAATGGCAAAAATTGTTAAAACAAAAAATCTATAAATGAATCAACCACTAGCATACGTACATCCAGGAGCAAAAATCGCCAAAAATGTTGTTATAGAGCCTTTTGCAACCATACACAATAATGTAATAATAGGAGACGGAACCTGGATTGGTTCTAATGTAACTATCATGGAGGGAGCACGAATTGGTAAGAATTGTAGTATTTACCCTGGTTCTGTTATTTCAGCTATTCCGCAAGATCTAAAGTTTCAAGATGAAGAAACTACTGTAGTAATTGGAGACAATACAACATTGCGTGAGTATGTGACTGTAAATAGAGGAACGGTAGATCGTGGAAAAACAGTAATTGGAAAAAATTGCCTGATAATGGCATATTGCCATATTGCTCATGATTGTATTGTTGGAGATAATTGTATATTCTCTAATAATAGTACATTGGCAGGTCATGTTACTGTTGGAGATTTTGCAATTTTAGCAGGAATGACAGCTGTTCATCAATTTTGTACCTTAGGTAGACATGCATTTATAACTGGAGGATCTTTGGTGCGTAAAGATGTACCTCCTTTTGTAAAAGGAGCTCGTGAACCTATGTCTTATGTTGGGATAAACTCTATTGGTTTGCGTAGAAGAGGGTTTGATTCTTCAAAGATTAGAGAAATTCAAAATATTTATAGAATATTATATCAAAAAGGTCTAAATAATACACAGGCTGTGAGACTAATTGAAGCAGATATGGAAGCAACAAAAGAAAGAGATGAAATCCTTCAGTTTATTAAAAACTCTAAGCGAGGGATTATGAAAGGATATTTTTCAAATTAATAAAATAGAATAAAATAAAAGATATGGCAAGTACTTCAGATATTAGAAAAGGATTATGCATTAAATACAATCATGATATTTATAAAATTATAGAATTTTTACATGTAAAACCAGGTAAAGGTCCAGCATTTGTAAGAACTAAACTTAGGAGTGTTTCTACAGGTAGAGTTTTAGATAACACTTTTTCGGCAGGACATAAAATTGAAGAAGTTCGTGTGGAAACACATAAATTTCAATTTTTATATGCCGAAGGGGAAACTTATCACTTTATGAATACTCAAGATTATTCTCAAATTCAATTAGAAAAAGATGCATTGGATAATCCTGGGCTTATGAAAGAAGGGGAAGTGGTAACCATACAAATTAACACAGAAGATGATATGCCACTTTCTGTTGATTTACCTGCTCATGTAGTATTAGAAGTAACTCAAACAGAACCAGGGGTAAAAGGGAACACAGCTACAAATGCTACAAAACCTGCTACAGTAGAAACTGGAGCTAGTATAAATGTACCTCTATTTATTAATGAAGGTGATAAAGTTAGAATAGATACCGAAAAAGGAAATTACCAAGAGCGAGTAAAAGAATAGAAATAAAGAACCAATTAAAGCTTTATATAAGGTTTTATTTTAGATGTATTATGAAATTTAATATACCTCAAACTTTAGAAGATATTGCCAGAATCATTGATTGTGATTATGTTGGAAACGCAGAATTTCCTGTTTTAGGAATGAATGAAATTCATATGGTTCAGCCTGGTGATATTGTTTTTGTAGACCATCCCAAATATTACGATAAGGCTTTAGAATCTCTAGCAACCATCGTTTTAATTAATAAAGAAGTGGATTGTCCAGAAGGAAAGGCTCTTTTGGTTTCTAATGATCCTTTTAGAGATTTTAATAAACTTACTCAACATTTTAGGCCATTTGTATCTTCATCCTCTGCTATAGCAGATTCAGCTATTATTGGTGAGAATACAGTAATTCAACCCAATGTTTTTGTGGGTAATAATGTAAAAATTGGAAACGATTGTTTAATACATTCTAATGTCTCTATTTATGACAATACGGTTATAGGAAACAATGTAATTATTCATGCCGGAACTGTATTAGGAGCAGATGCTTTTTACTATAAAAACCGACCTGAAAAGTTTGATAAATTACTTAGTTGTGGGAATGTTGTTATTGAAGATAATGTTGATATAGGTTCATTGTGCACTATAGATAAAGGAGTGAGTGACTCCACAAGAATAGGGGAAGGGACCAAATTGGATAATCAGGTTCATATTGGCCACGATACAGTTCTAGGAAAAAGATGTCTAGTAGCTTCACAAGTTGGAATTTCTGGTTGTGTTGTTATTGAAGACTTTGTAACTGTTTGGGGACAGGTTGGGATTACTAGTGGAATTGTTATTGGAGAAAAGGCAATTATTTCAGCTCAAAGTGGAGTTAGTAAATCATTGGAAGGTCATAAATCTTATTTCGGCACACCAGCAGATGATTTTAGAAAAAAATATAAAGAAATAGCTGCCATTCGAAAGATTCCTGAAATTATAGAAAAATTGAAAGATTTAAAATAATTCACAGTGAAAAATCGTCCTTAAGTAAATAAAAAAAATCATCGTTAATTTTCTTTTAAAAGGTATATTTGCACCTATTAAATTTAATTAAAAATTCATACAGATAATGAGTGTTTTAGTAAATAAAGATTCAAAAATTATAGTTCAAGGATTTACAGGTGGAGAGGGAACTTTTCATTCTGAACAAATGATAGAATATGGCACCAATATCGTTGGTGGTGTAACTCCAGGTAAAGGAGGTCAATTACACCTTGGAAAACCTGTTTTTAATACGGTTGAAGATGCAGTAAAACAAGCTGAAGCAGATACAACAATCATTTTTGTGCCACCTGCTTTTGCAGCAGATGCGATTATGGAAGCTGCTAATGCTGGAATTAAAGTAATAATAACGATAACCGAAGGTATCCCTACTGCAGATATGATGAAGGTTATGGATTATATTAAAAACATAGATTGTCGATTAATAGGCCCTAACTGTCCTGGAGTAATTACTCCAAATGAAGCAAAAGTTGGTATTATGCCAGGATTTGTTTTCAAAAAAGGAAATGTAGGAGTAGTATCTAAATCTGGTACTTTAACTTATGAAGCTGCTGATCAAGTTGTAAAACAAGGATATGGTATTACAACTGCTATAGGTATTGGCGGTGACCCAATTATAGGGACAACGACAAAAGATGCAGTAAAGATGCTAATCAATGATCCTGAAACAGAATGTGTTGTGATGATAGGAGAAATTGGAGGACAGTTAGAAGCGGATGCTGCTAAATGGTATAAAGAGAGTGGAAGTAAAAAACCAATCATTGGATTTATAGCAGGAGAAACTGCTCCAGCAGGAAGAACTATGGGACATGCAGGGGCTATTGTTGGAGGATCTGACGATACAGCACAAGCCAAAAAGAAAATAATGAGAGAACACGGGATTTATGTAGTGGATTCTCCAGCAGAAATAGGTAAAAAAGTTAAAGAAGTTTTAGGCTAAAAAATATATTTATATAAAAAAAGGGGGCTATTTATTAGCCCCCTTTTTTTTTCTTAATTATTAGGTCTTTATTTTATCTACTTTTTCCTTTAAGTTAGTGTCTAAAAATTCAGTCATAGCATTATAAAAGTCGAAACGATTTTCTTCATTTCTAAATCCATGACCCTCGTCCTCTTTAAGCATATATTGGATATTTACTCCATTTTTTTCTATAGCTTCTACCATTTGGTCAGATTCTGCTTGAACAACTCTAGGGTCATTTGCGCCTTGAGCAACAAATAATGCAGCTTTTATTTTATCTACATGAAAAACAGGGCTATTAGCTTTCATCATAATACTATCATTTGTATTAGGATTGCCAACCATTTCATATAACATTTCTTTATATGGCTCCCAATAGGGAGGGATGGTTTCCATAAAAGTAAATAAGTTAGAAACCCCTACATAATCAACTGCTGCTGCATATAAATCAGGGGTATTGGTAATTCCTGCTAATGTTGCATATCCTCCATAGCTTCCTCCGTAAATAGCTATACGATCTGGATCTGCAATTCCTTCTTCAATTAACCAATGGACACCATCAGTAACATCGTTTTGCATTTCTTGTCCCCATTTTTTAAACGACATTTCCCAAAATTCCTTACCGTAACCAGTAGATCCTCTAAAGTTCATTTGCAAAACAGCATATCCTCTGTTTGCTAATAGCTGTACTCCCGAATTATATCCCCAATTATCTCTTGCCCATGGACCTCCGTGAGGATGTATAACAACTGGTAAGTTTTTAGCTTCTCGCCCTACAGGAAGTGTTAAATAGCCATTTATCTTTAAGCCATCTCTACTAGTATAACTTATAGGGGTCATTTTCGCTAAATGATCAGGATTTAACCAAGGACTCAAATCTGCCATTTTATCAAGCTTATCTGCATTCTTATCATAATAATAATAGGTGCCTCTGGATCTATCGTTACCTGCATAAATTAAAAACACATCTTCATTCTTATTACTCGAGGTAACATAATATTCATTTTCAGATCCCAATTTGTTATCAAGCATGTCATAAAGTCTTTTAGTTTCCTCATCTAAAAACTTTCTATTTAATTTTTCATTTGTATAATTAATGTGTGTAGGAACTTTTCTTTTTTCTGAAAAGGAGATACCATCAACATCCACTTCTGTATCTATAAAAATTTCTTCAATCTCTTTATTTTCTTTTAAATCATACTTTACAACGGCAGTTTTGTCTCGGCCTAAATTAGAAACAGCATAGACTACGTTTCCATTATCAAAATCGAAAAACTGGGGAGATAAAGTTTGTTTAAAATCTGTTGTAATTACTTCTTTAAAATCATCTGTTTCATTTTCTCTATATAAAATACTGTTATCAACACCATTTGTTACATAAGCAATACGAAGTTTTCCCTCGTGGTCAGTGTCCCAACCTGTTATGTTTCCTGGGTTTTCATAAAGTAATTCCATTTCTCCAGTAATGATATTAATTCTATAAGGATCAAAAACTTGAGGAATTCTATTATTAAGGCCAATGATCATTTCTTCAGAATTATTTTCTAAATCATCTATTATTTGAGCTCTAACACCATCAAAAGGGGTTAGATCTAATTCATTTTCACCGGTTTTACTTACTGAAAATAAGTGAAAGTTTTCATTACCACCCTTATCTCTTACATATACTAATTGATTGTTATTTGCCCAAAAGTAACCAGCGATATCTCTATCTTCAATGCTGGTAACTCTAGTAATAGAATCTGAATTCATTGCTTTTACATGAATGTTCATTCTTTTATTATAAGGTGCTAGATAAGCAATGTGAGAGCCATCAGGAGAAATTCTGAATGTTCTTTTCTCTGAATTTTTAAAAAAATCTTCTACCGATATTTTTGGAGGAATAGGTGTGGTTGATTTTGCAATTTCAGTAGTGGAGTTTGATTCTTTTGTTTCATTTGAATCTTTACATGCTGCAAAAAGTACAACAAGCAAAATGAATGTTAATTTTTTCATTTTATTTATTTAATTGATTTCCACTAAAATAATAATAATAATTTATTTGAATTTAACTTTTAATATAAAATTCACATATTTTAGCCTTTTGTCGACTAATAACTCATTATATTAGTGGTTCTATTTTTTTAAAGATAATTATATTAATATGAAGTTATTAGAAGGTAAAACAGCAATTATTACTGGCGGAAGCAGAGGAATTGGGAAAGCAATAGTAGAAATATTTGCAAAACAAGGAGCAAATGTTGCATTTACATATAGCTCTTCTTCAGAAGCTGCTAAAGCAATAGAGGCTGAAGTATCTAAAGAAGGTGTAAAAGTGAAAGCATATAAGAGTGATGCTTCTAATTTTGAACAAGCACAAAAATTGGCTTCCGAAGTTTTAAAAGAATTTGGATCGATAGATATTCTTATCAATAATGCTGGTATTACTAAAGATAATCTTTTAATGCGTATGTCTGAAGAAGATTTTGATCGAGTAATAGAGGTAAATCTAAAGTCTGTTTTCAATATGACTAAGGCCGTTCAACGTACCATGTTAAAACAACGAAAAGGGTCTATTATAAATATGAGTTCAGTAATAGGAGTAATGGGGAATGCTGGACAAAGCAACTATGCTGCATCTAAAGCTGGTATCATTGGCTTTACAAAATCAATGGCAAAAGAGTTAGGTTCTCGTAACATTCGTAATAATGCAATTGCTCCAGGGTTTATAATAACCGAAATGACCGAAAAATTAGGAGAAGAAACCATTAAATATTATCAAGAAGGAATTCCTTTAAAAAGAGGAGGGACACCTGAGGATATAGCAAATGCTTGTGTTTTTCTAGGTTCAGATATGTCAGCTTACGTTACTGGACAAGTCTTAAATATAGACGGAGGAATGCTTACATAAATTATACGTCATAAACGATATTTTTATGTCTTCACTCACCATACTTTACATTATTATTTCAGGGATAGTATCCCTTATTTTGGTTTTGTTTATGTATGGCTATAAATCTAAATTCTCTAATAAGGCAAAATGGATTTATGGAGTATTGAGATTTGTAACCTTATTCTCCATCTTATTACTCCTTATAAATCCAAAATTTAAAACAGAAACATTTTCAGTTAAAAAGCCTAGTTTACCTGTATTGATAGATAATTCGGCATCTATAAAAGAATTAAGTCAATCTGAAAAAGTTAAAAATTTCGTAGAATCTCTAGAGAATAATAAAGAGCTTAATGATAAGTTTGACCTTTCTTTTTATTCTTTCGGAAGTGAATTTAGAACATCAGATTCTCTTTCCTTTAATGAGAAAAATACAGACATTTCTAAAGCGTTGGTTAATACGAATCAATTATTTAAAAACGAAACTGCACCAACTCTTTTAATTACCGATGGTAACCAAACCTTAGGGAGCGATTATGAGTTTAATACAGCCATTATTAAAAACCCAATATATCCTGTTATTGCAGGAGATTCTATTAAATATATAGATTTAAAAATAGCACAACTCAGCACCAATCGTTATGCATTTTTAAAAAATAAATTTCCTGTAGAAACCATTATATTGTATAGTGGAGTAGCCCCTGTTAATTCTCAATTTGTTGTTAAGCAGGGGAATGCTATTGTATATCGGGAACAAATTTCTTTTTCTGAAAAAGATAATTCAAAAACCTTATCCTTTACGCTTCCAGCTTCTAAAGTAGGTTTGCAAAAATATAGTGCTCAAATACTTCCTTTAGCCGAAGAAAAAAACAGCACAAATAATTTAAAGCAATTTGCAGTAGAAGTAATTGATCAAGCAACAAATGTGTTGATTATAAGCTCCATTTCGCATCCAGATATAGGAGTGATTAAAAAGTCTATATTGAGTAATGAACAGCGAAAAGTTAGTATAAAAACTCCTCCTGAAGCTTTAAAGTTACTGAATGATTATCAACTGATTATTTTATATCAACCCAATAGAAGTTTTGCTGCAGTGTTTTCTGAGATTAAAAACCTCGGTAAAAACACCTTTACATTTACTGGCTTGCAAACTGATTGGAATTTCTTGAATTTTTCTCAAAATAATTTCAGGAAGGAAGTAACTAATCAGACAGAAGATGTTGAAAGTTTTTTAAATATAAATTATGGAACCTTTGTAATAGAAGATATAGGTTTTAATGCTTTTAGACCGATAAAAACATTATTTGGGGAATTGGAAATTATAGTTCCAAACGAAATAATATTAGAACAGATTATTGATGGATTTTCTACAGAGACCCCCTTATTAGCAACTTCAGAGCTAAATGGAAATAGAAATGCAATCTTTGATGGAGAAGGGCTTTGGCGATGGCGCGCCCAATCTTTTTTAACTGGGAATAGCTTTGAGGATTTCGATAATTTTATTGGGAAGTTAATACAATACCTAGCTTCAAATAAGCGTAGGAGTAGGTTAGAGGTAAGTTCAGAAACTTTTTACTATAACAATAACCCCATTAGAATCTCAGCACAATATTTCGATAAAAGCTTTGTGTTCGATTCACGTGTTAATTTATTCATTAAAGTCACCAATAGTGATACAAATACTTCTATTGAATTCCCAATGTTATTAAAAAACAACTTTTTTGAGGTGGACTTAAATAGCCTAGAAGCAGGAGAATATCAATTCTCAGTTTTTGCTAAAGAGGAAGAAGTTTCAAGGAGTGGATCTTTTACCATTCTCGATTTTAATGTGGAACAGCAATTTTTAAATGCAGATGTAACAAAGTTGACTAGAGTAGCGACTAATACCAACGGAAAAGCTTATTTTATTTCTGAAAGGGAATCCGTCATTTCCGACTTATTAGAAGATGACAGATTTCAATCCATTCAAAAAAGAGAACAAAAAATAGTACCTTTAATAGATTGGAAGTACTTATTGGGTCTAATTGTTTTAACTTTGTCCTTGGAATGGTTTTTACGAAAATATAACGGACTTATATAAATTAATAATCATAAAATAAAATACATAAAAAATGGAAAAATTACCTAAAATTGGAATACCAGTAATTGTAATATTAATTTTTACAATTATTTTAGTTGCAAAATCTGCAATTACAATTAGCGCAGGAGAGGCAGGAGTTTTGTACAAAACTTTTGATAATGGTGTTGTAACAGATAAAGCTCCTCTTGGAGAAGGCTTTCATATTATTGCGCCTTGGAACAAAGTATTTGTATACGAAGTTAGACAGCAAGAAATTGTTGAGAACATGCAAGTTTTATCTTCAAACGGATTGGAAATTAAATTGGAAGCTTCTGCTTGGTATCAACCAGATTATGCTAATCTTGGAAACTTACACCAACAAAAAGGGCAAAATTATGTTTCAAGAGTTTTGCAACCAGCAATTCGAAGTGCAGCAAGAAGTGTAGTGGGACGTTATACTCCAGAGCAATTGTATTCGAGTAAACGTGATGCTATTCAAGTAGAAATACTTGAAGAAACTAAAAACATTGTAGCTGATGAGTATGTGCAATTAAATGAAATTTTAATTCGGGATGTTACTTTACCAGCAACTATTAAAGATGCAATTGAACGTAAACTAAGACAAGAACAAGAATCATTAGAGTATGAGTTTAGATTAGTTACTGCAGCTAAAGAAGCGGAAAAAGTAATTATTGAAGCACAGGGAAAAGCGGATGCAAATAAAATATTAAGCGCGTCTTTAACAGACAAAATACTTCAAGATAAAGGTATTGATGCTACTTTAAAGCTTTCAGAATCACCAAATGCAAAAGTAATTGTAATTGGATCTGGAGATGGTGGATTACCGCTTATTTTAGGTAATAACTAGAGTTCTTTAGTATTAAATAAAAAAAGCCACTCATAGAAAGTGGCTTTTTTTATTTATTAACTTTCCATTCAAACGATCGCTTTAAAACTACTTATGCCTTGTTATAATCGAATATCTATCCTAATTTAAGTTTCTTACCAGTAGCTATCGCAGCAATACGATCAATTTCTTTAATGGATCCAATTTTTATTCCTGGACTAGAGGATCTAGGTTTAGTTCCATCTCCGTACTCGGTATTTCCATACATAAATAAAATTCCAAATTTATTGGAATCTTTTGGTGAACGCCAATAAACAATATCGCCTACATTAAAAACCTCTCTTTCTTCTCCATTAAAAGGAATATCTAATTCAAATTGATAAAAGAATACTTCGCCTTGAATGTTATTTGCGGTGCCCTCTAGAGATTCCGATTTAATTATGGATTGAATAATACCGCATTCGAAATCCCAATCTATTTCAATTGGTTTTCCTTCTATTATTAATATGTTATTCATGGAGTATAATTAGGCTCAATTGTTTTTGGATGTGATTCAATCAAACAATGAATTATAAGTTTTGTTTTGATTAGTTTTTAGTTAATATGTAACTAAAATAGATGTATTCGTTAGATGCAAATTGATTGAATGTTTCAGAACCAATAGTTCCACTAAAATTTAAAGCAATTTTATGAAGAAATTTTGGTGTTAATTTTTTTACAAGACTTCGTTTTCTTGGATCGTCAAGTTCTAGTGCAGTGATTACTTCTTTGTTAATGTTTCTTTCTTTTATAACTTTTAAACCACTTAATTCTAGTTGCTCATTAAGTTCATCCATTTCATAATCGTATCTAAAATCTGTAAATAGAAAATAACCTCCTGAACGTAAAGTACGATATACTTCTCCTAAAAAACTTTGCATATCTGGGTATCTATGCGATGATTCTACATTAAGAATAATATCACAAGATTCGTCATTTAAAGTGAGCTTTTGCGCATCCCCATGTAAAAAACTTAAATTGTCTTGTGTATAGTGTTTGTTGCAAAAAGTAATAGCACGTTTGTCTAGTTCAATACCAATTGCAGAACTTGGTTTAAACGTTTTTGTTAAGAAGTTTAATCCACCACCACGGCCACTACCAATTTCTATAATGTCTTTATCTTTAATTGAAATGTCTGTGGTAAAGTGGGAGTAGAGTTGAATAGAATATCTATTTATTTCGTCTTTTGGATCTAAAGTGATTTTTAGATCATCACTACTATAACCGTAATTCATAAACAAAATTTCAGCTTTTTTATCTACTTTATTTACGTAGAAATACCAAATTTTAAATAAACTCTCTCGAATGTTAAATTTTATACCTGTCATATGTTTTTATTTATTTTCTCCTAATTGATAAACTTGATTTCGTATTTTTTGAGCCCATTCTGTATTAGTAGCTGTTTTGTCTAAAGAGCTATGTGGAATTGGCATTCCTATATTCACCTTTATTGTTTTATTTCTTTTTTTAAACATTTCGCTTGGCAAAAGAATTAACTCTATGTTTTGATCTATTCCTAACCATTTTCTAATTCTATATACTGAATAAAATAAGTTTGAATTTTTTCCATGAATAAAAAATGGAACGATATCTCTTTTGTGTTGTATCGCTTTTTTCACAAAACTTTTTTGCCATACTTCATCTTGAATTTTACCTGCAGTAATTCTGGATACTGCACCAGCCGGAAAATGTGTAATTGGTATATTACTTTGGTACGTGTTTTCTAGTACTGTAACGTGTCCTTTAGAGGATTGTCCATAGACATTAACAGAAATGATAAAAGGCTTTAATTGTGGTATAAAATCAAATGCATCATTAGCAATAGCTTTTAAATGGCCATATTTATGGTTTACAATGGAAGTTAAAATTAAACCATCTAAAATTCCAAATGGATGATTTGAGGCAAAGAAACATTTTTCATTGTTAGGTAGGTTTTCTAAGCCTTCTATTTCTAAAGTAATGTTGAATTCTTCTAAAATATTTTGTAAAAAATCTCCACCAATATTATCAGAATATTTGTTTAGTATTTCGTTGATTTCCTTTTCTCTAACAATTTTTGAAATTAATCGAACTACAAAATATGGAAGTTTTGTTAAGAATTTTGAATCACTTTCTTTAATTGATTTAGCAACATCAATATATCTTTTATTTGTAAATTGATTTGTCAAAGTATCGAAAGTGCTAAATTTTAAGTAAACCTAGGGATTAGGAATAACGGGTTTAGCAGCTAATAAAGAATTATGTTAAGGTGTGTAATTTACTAAATAAAAAGGAATGGGTTTGTAAGAAATAGACAAAAAGAAAAACTATCTATTTATATGTGACAAATACTTTAATCTAATGCAGACAGTTTGTTTTTCTTCCAAAGTCTAATTAGAAGTAAACTGGATATAATAATTAATACGATAAGTCCAAGAGCAATATTATAATTGCCATATAATATATTACCTGTAGCAAACATGCAACTATAAACGAGGATACATCCAAAAACCATAGCCAATATCCCTGAGGGCACGGACCATTTTTTGCTATTCTCTTTTTTAATAAATGCTGGATCGCTAAAGGTATTTAATACTTTTTTCCAACCAGGTCCACCAGGTGTTGTCTGCTTGTAAAATTCTCTTAAGGTTTCTTCTTTTTCTGGTTTCGTTAAAAAAGTAACGATTACCCAAATGATGGTGGTTATTAATACAACCAATGGGAACTTTGCCCAGGCTGGAAATACACCCTCTACAAGGTTACCACCGTCAATTTTATGGTCGAATAGCAAAGTGCTAAGCGAAGTAAAGTTTAAAAGGATAGATATTACACCCGAAGCAAACATCGCAGAAATCTCACTCCAAGCATTAATTCTCCACCAGAACCAACGTAGTATAAAAATCAATCCTGTACCTGCACCAAACATCAATATAATGTCAAATAATTGAAGTGCATTTGTAAGAACTAAAGCTAATAAGGCACTAAAAAACATTAATACGATAGTAGACAAACGTCCAACATTTACCAATTCTCTTTCTGAAGCTTTTTTATTTACTTGTTGCTTATAAAAATCGTTTACAATATAAGAGGAACCCCAATTTAAATGTGTAGATATAGTAGACATATAAGCAGCTCCTAAGGAAGCTAGTACCAATCCTAATAAACCAGCAGGTAATTTTGTAAGCATTGCTGAATAAGCTAAATCGTGTCCTAATTTACTTTCTTCCACATTTGGAAATGCTTGTTGTATACTTGCTAAATCTGGATATAAAACTAAAGATGCTAATGCAACTAAAATCCAAGGCCAAGGCCGTAATGCATAATGCATGATATTAAAAAAGAAAGTAGCTCCAATTGCGTGATTTTCATTTTTGGCTGCCAACATTCTTTGTGCTATATAACCACCGCCTCCAGGTTCAGCACCAGGATACCAAGCACTCCACCATTGAACCGCTAGTGGAATGATAAAAATACCAATCAAGGCTTCTGTATCTGAGAAGTCTGGAAATATAGATAATTTGCCTACCACATTTTCATGTTCTATTAATTTTGAAAGACCACCAATTTCAGGAATATTTACTAAATAATAAGCAGCTCCAATAGCTCCAGCAATAGCAACAAAAAACAAAACAAAATCGGTATAGACTACACCTCTAAATCCGCCTAGGGCGCTAAATATTACTGTTATAGTACCTGCAATTAAAACCGTTTCGACAGGGGAGAGCCCCAACATTACCTGTCCTATTTTAATAGCCGCTAATGTTACCGCAGCCATCGCCATAATATTAAATACAACTCCAAGGTATACAGATCTAAAACCTCTTAAAAAGTGAGCTGGTTTACCACCATAACGAAGGTCATAAAATTCCATATCGGTACTAACATTAGATTTCCGCCATAGTTTTGCATAAACAAATACAGTTAGCAAACCTGTTAATAGAAAAGCCCACCAAACCCAGTTTCCAGAAACTCCATTGTTTCTTACGATATCGGTAACTAAATTGGGAGTATCTGTAGAAAATGTGGTTGCCACCATAGAAAAGCCCAATAGCCACCAAGGCATACTTCGATTCGATAAAAAATATTCAGAAGTATTTTTACCAGATTTTTTTGAAACTACAATCCCTATAGTTAGTACTAGGGTAAAAAATGAAATAATTAATACCCAATCTAAAGTGGCTAATGTCATAAAAAAATGTGGATTAATGTACTTTATGTGAATTTGCTTGTCCTACCCAATCGTCACGTTCAATTCTACCTGGAAAGAAATCTATAAGTTCTGTAATGGCTCTAATGTCTTCGAAAGTAAATTTACTTATCTGATCAAAATTATAAATGCCAATCTCATTTAGCCTTTCTTCTATATAAGGACCAATTCCCTGGATTTTTGTAAGGTCACTTTTTTGGTTGCTATTGGCAATACCAAAATTCTCGAAGTTAAGCTTAGGTTTTGTTTTAGTGTAGGTAATATAACTTGTTCTTGTTTTCTCAGGAACTGTTATGGAAGTTTCAATATCCATTGGTGTTTTAATTTCCTTTGCTATTGGGACCTGTTCTTCAATTAATTGTTCTTGAGTTTCTTTTACCATTTTTATTATTTCAGGTTTAATTTCGGTAAAAAGAGATTCTATATCCTTAGTTTTTTTATTTCTTAGACTTGCATTATGTCTTTCCTTTAGAGAACTTATCTTTTTCTTTAACTCTTTTATAATGCCCTTATACTTTGTTTTTTGAAACCATAAGGAGGAAAAATATCCAATTAAGAAAGAGCTAAGCATTAAAATAAAAATGCCTAAATATTGGGGAAGTAAATTTGTTATTTCGATTATTTGTAACATATTAATTAAAAATAATTTCTATTCTTCGGTTTGCAATTCTACCTCGATGGGTGTTATTATCATCAATAGGCTCAGATTCTCCTTTTGAAGATGCTTTCAAAAGAGTCTTGTTAAAATTTCCTTTTGAAATTAAATACCATCTTACTTGTTTTGCATATTTTAATCCAATATTGTAATTGTCCATTCCATTTCCAATTTTATCTGTGTGTCCAACAATATCAATCTTTTTAGTTGGGTTATTGGCAAAATAAATGGTCAATTCATTTAATAAATTTTTTAAATCCTTGTTGACTAATATTCCAGATTCCGAAAAATTTGGATAAACTGTTCTAATATTTGGAACAGTATTTCTAAATAACTCGACCCTGTTTTCATCCAAAGGTTTAAAAGTAAGGTAAATACTACTATTAAAATTAATATTTTCGTTAAATATAATGTCTTTAATAATAGATTTAATTACTATTTTCTCTTTTGGCACTCCAGTTTCCACTAATTGCTGATAAATAACTTCTGCTCTCTGTATTCCGATATTTGGAGTTATTATTCTTTCTTTTGGGCTATATATAGAATTGATATGAATTTCTTGACCTGGATGTTCTATTAGATAGGTGTTAATTTTGTATTTATAATCAATAATTGAAATAGGGATGTTAATTTCTATTTCATTTTTTTTAATAGAAATTCCTTCAGAAAAAAGAAATATGATGTCTCCAGATTCATTTGTTGCCTTTAGCCCAATATTATCCTCTTTTTTTAAAGTGGATTCTGGAGCTTTTTTTATATTCGAATTCTCATTATTATTTTTTATTGTATCCTTATTTATTATCTTAACAGGAAGCCTATTGTCAATGGATTCTTCTAATTGGTTATTTTCAACTAATTCTGTTTTTAATTGTGCAGATTCGGTTTTGGGTTGGATCCAAGAATAAATCCATAGTCCAAAAATGGACCATATTAAAAAAACTACAGATGCAATTAAAAAATTTTTCATTCTTTGTAAAAACCTATGATATAGCGAATTCACCTTATTTAAGGTGAATATTCAAATCTATAAAATATATTTATTTAAATAGGAAGAGAATTAATATGTTTTCCACATAATTTTCAACAAATTTTAAGGAAATATTAAACAAAAAAATAGATTCAGTTTTCTTTTAATGAAAACTGAATCTATTTTTTATACGGAATGTGTTTATTAATTCAACCAGCCTTTGGTAGTAGTTTTTTTGCTATATATGAATAAGAAAATTCCAATTACAAGAATCATAATTGGCATAATCATACCGCCAGGGCCATATACTTCAATAGAATTACTTATAAAGAAATTATAAGACATTTGTACTATAATACCTACTAATGAAACAGTAAATAAAAGGTTTGCTATTTTCTTTCTTAGTAATAGACTTAAAGAACCTAATAATCCTCCAAAAACAGCAAGAGCAAATGCTGCTGTAGCCCAAGCAGGAGTATTATCTATAATTGCTAATTGAGCTGTGTCAAATTGAGCTCTAAAAGATTCAGAATTAAATGCTTGATCTAAGTAGGCTTTTACGCCCATTCCATTCCAGATAAATGCAATAACAGCGATTATCCAATAGGCTGCTTTTGGTTTTGTAGTTGTTGTCATAAAAAAGTTTTAATGATTATTTAAATTTGTATCAATGTAAGAGAATTGTTTTTAATTTGCAAATAATTGAATACTTGACAGTTATGATTGTCGTTTATTTTTATAGTATCTTTAAAACAAAAACAAGACTATGAGTACTATTCCAACAGCTGCATTTTCTTTTTTAAAATCTCTCAAAAAAAATAATCATCGAGATTGGATGCAAGAAAATAAAAAAGAATATTTAGCAAACGAAAAAACTCTAAAACAGTTTTATGCATCTATAGAAAGTAATTTAAATGTTACAGATGAAATCTCTAAAGTAAAGGTGTTTAGAATAAATAGAGATGTTAGGTTTAGTAAAGATAAAACTCCATATAATGTACATAGAAGTGTTAGTTTTAGTAGGGCAGGAGCGCAAAGAAGAGGAGGGTATTATTTGCGATTAGAGCCTGGAAATACCATGATGGCTGGTGGTTTCTTTTCTCCAGAATCTTCAGATTTATTGAGAATTCGAAAAGAATTTGAAATGGACTCTACAGAGATAAACGCCATATTAAATAAAAAAGAATTTAAAAAAGCATTTGGGGGATTTAATCAAGAATATGCTGTAAAAACTGCTCCAAGAAACTTTGATAAAAATGACCCAAATATTGACTTAATAAAATTAAAAAGTTTTTTTGTGGGACATTCTTTTTCAGACAAAGAAGTTTTTTCTGAAGATTTTGATAAAAATGTGATGCAGCATTATTTATTACTTCGCCCATATTTTGATTATATGAGTGAAGTCCTTACCACGGACCTTAATGGAATCTCTTTAATTTAACTTGCAAACTGGTATTCTAACACTTGAATATTGCTTTTTAAATTCTCCTTTACAATACGCATCATTCGTTTGTTTAAAGCGGAAGAATTTAAAACATAATTTCTATGTTCTTCAATTGTAAATTGTCCAATTATGATTCCTTTTAGTGAATTTCTAAACTTCATATCTTTATGGACTGCATTTTCTATATAATCTAACCGCTTTTCGACTGGTAGATCATAAAAAACATTTTTATGTTTTTTAACGTAATGTTTAAAGACTTCTACTAACAATTCGTTTTGTAATTTAACAATTGGTCTAATGGTTTTGTTCTGAAAACATTCTTCGCTAGACATTGAAGAGGATACAATTGCTGTAGGAATTTCAGGGCGTAATTTGAGTAATTCAAAATCTCGTGAGTCCATATCTTTTGGGTTTTAATAAAATTAAAGCTTTATTAATATCTTTTTTACGGAACTTAAAATAGTTATAAACTTAGTTTTCAACAGATTAAAATAGACTAAAGAAAAAACTAAGAACTGAGTTAATCGCTTATTGTGAGACTGTTAGCGCTTGGAAACTCAAAAATTTCTAAGTCAAAATAAGGCGCAGATGCAACCAAGTGATCAAAAATATCTGCTTGTATGTGTTCGTAATTCACCCATTCTTTATCCTTGCTAAAACAATATACTTCTATTGGGATTCCTCGATCTGTTGGAGCCAAATGCCTTACCATTAAAAACATATCTTTATTTACTGCAGGATTCTCATTTAAATAAACATCGATATATTTTCTAAAAACACCTAAATTGGTTTGATTTTTTCCGTTGATTAAAAGCGTTTTGTCAATTGTATATTTCTTATTGAAACTATCATTATCTTTCACTCTATGTTCTAAATAAGGCTTTATTATAGAAATATTTTTGAAATGCTCAATAGATTCTTTAGATAAAAACTTAACGGAGCTTTGTTTTATATACAAGGCTCTTTTAATTCTTCTTCCACCAGACTCTTGCATACCTCGCCAATTCTGAAAGGACTCTGAGGTTAAACTATAAGTAGGAATTGTTGTAAAGGTTTTATCGAAATTTTGAACCCGAACAGTTGCTAAACTTATTTCGATAACTAAACCATCTGCTCCATATTTACTAAAGGTAATCCAATCTCCAATTCTAATAATGTCATTTACTGTTACTTGTATGCTTGCCACAAAACCTAAAATGGTATCTTTAAATATTAGCAACATCACTGCCGAAACAGCACTTAAAGAAGCAACACTAATAATTGAGTATCCAGTTAAATTATTGATTAAAAAAAAGATTCCTATTCCCCAGGTAAAAATCATTAACACTTGAATATAGCTATCTAAAGGTTTGTCTTTATACTTATCTATATTTTTAAGATACATTTTTGTAGATCTTAATAAACTTCTAACAATAAAAATCCCTAGAACTATACTATACAGATCAATGATTTTTAGCAGTAATAAAGATGTAGACGGATATTCTTTAAAAAGAATGGGTACAAAATACCAAGAAATTGCGATAGGGATACTGTGTGAAATGTATTTAGGAAAATTACTGACAATTAGAAAATCATCAAAAGTAGATTTAGTCTTATTACTAAATGCTTTAAATAATTTTATAATTAGTTTTTTAATAAATAAGTCAAGAATAAAAATTAAAGCAAAAAATAAGATTCCAATAATAAAAATATTTAGAATAATAGCCAATTCTGAATTCATTCCATTCGCAATGAAATATTCCTGAAACCAATGACTATATTCTTGTATTTTATTATTTAGCATTTTAAATATTTTTTATCTGCGTAAAAAGGACCAAAGGGTAAAACAGAACATAAAATTACAATTAATAATGTTTGAAATGACCAGCTTAATTTTTGTTTCATAAAAAATGCCCCAAATAAGTAAAGAATAAAAAGAATACCATGTGCCATGCCAATTGCTTGAACTGCTTCTGGGATATTATATATGTATTTAAGTGGCATTGCAATGCCCAATAAAATTAAAAAGGATAAGCCTTCTAAAATACTAATAAGACGAAAGGATTTTAATGAAATATTCATGTTCTTTATTTTTTGGTAAATATACGTAAGCCGTTTTCATATTTATGATACTAAGTTTATTTTTAACAATCAATTATCACCTATCAATTATCACAAGAAAATGTCTGGTTTAAAGTAGGATAGCTGTTGTTTTTTTTATAAGAAAAGTGCCACCATTCTGTTCTTATAGTTTGGAATCCAAATTTTCGCATTCCTTCAAATAACAGAGCTCTGTTTTTTTTTATTTTTTCAGATAAGTTGGGATTATCTATATGTGCATCCTTGCCAAAAAAGTCGAAATCTGTACCCATATTAACAAAACTACCATCCAATCGTTCTATGGAGATATCTAAAGCTGCTCCTTTATTATGTATAGAGCCACCAGTGTTTGGATCTGCTACATATGTTGCTCTAGGTATCTTTTCCCACATTTTCTTCTGAACATCTAATGGGCGATAACAATCGTAAATTACAATTCGATATCCCTTTTTAATAAAATAATTATTTGCAGCGATAAGTTGATTTGCAACTAGTGGTCTAAGGAAACATTTAGCACAATTATATAAAGATTCTTTAAAAATATTTTCTGAAGTCGCATACCTAATATCTAAGGTAAATTTTGAAGAAAGATTAGAAATGTCAACTAAGGAATCTTGAGCCATCAAAAATGAAGTTATAAAGCTGAAAATTATTCCAAAAATGTGTTTTCTAATCATTATGATAAGAATGAATGAAAATGGCTTGTTATTCTTAAGTAAGCTGTAAAGCCCAATCAAATGCTTCTTTTAAGGATCTAAATCTATTAATACTCTCTTTGGCAAATAATCTTTCTAGCACAACACTAAGACCTCCACTATTATCGTAAGCTACGATACCAGTGGAGGTAAACAAATGATATTTTTTATCAAATTTAACCCAGGATTGCGGTTCGATAGAGTAGGAGTTCACTCGATTAGAAATATAAATAAGTTTATTTCCCTTTCCATAATGACTTACCATTAATTCTGAAACAATTTTTACTCTTTTCCAATCAAAATGAGTTCCTTCACTTAATTCAGAAACAACAATCTTATCAAAAAAATAAAAATTACCAAAAGGCAATCTTATTTCTTCATGTTCTAAATTAATAAAATTCGAATCCTCAACTTTCATTTTCAGTTTTATCCTATTGTGAATTTATAAAAATAGGGAATTTAAATTAAAAAAATATTTTTCTACTTAATATATGAATTAAGCATCCAAAGGGTTTTTTCAGTTTCAGAAATATAATCGCTCATTAAGCTTACAGTCCCTTCATCATCTGCTTCGGCAGCTAAACTAAGAATTTCACGTTCTTTTAATATTAGGATGGAAAAGTTATTGATGATGATATTTACCCCTTCAATTCCATTGGTAACCCCTTTTTCCTCTTTGATTTCAGAAATTCTCAAATAATCTGTAAATGTGTGTAATGGCTCACCCTCTAAGGTTAAAATCCGTTCTGCAATTTCATCCACTTTTATTACAGCATTGTCATAATATTCTTCAAATTTTAAATGTAATTCAAAAAATTCTCGTCCTTTAATATTCCAATGTAACCCTCTTAAGTTTTGATAGAATAATTGATAATCTGCGAGTAAACCATTTAGCCTTAAACTTAGTTTTAATGCTTTTTCTTTGTCTATTCCAATAGTGTTTTTCATTTAGATCTTATTTTATAATGTAAATATACAATAGCTACTTCCTAATTATGTATAATTAAAATTGATGTTATTTATAATTATATAGATTATACTTATTAAAATTTAGTTATTTTATATTTTTCTAATTTATATAAATTTTAAGTTTTTATAATAGTGAAAGCATTATTTTTGGCGCAATTCTTGTTTGACTAAATTCGAAAAAAAAATAATGTCACCAAAAGTATTATTTGTATTAATATTAATTCTTTTTAGCTATAACTCTTTATTAGCTCAAATTGAAGATACAGATAATTCTGTGCAATTTAATATTGTAGAAGATGATTATAAAGTGCCAGAAGGATATGAACTTCCTGCTATTAAAGCACCTAGTTTAACTACTCCAGATAATTTATTTAAACCTGATGATTATTCTGATTTGGGTAAAAAGCAGACTGAGTTGTTAGATTTAACTTTTGAAGAAAATTTTATTGATGTTAAAACGAATAAGGCTCCAAAGTACTTTACAAAAGATAAGGCAATCTCTGAGGAATACGGTACAGATCAGTATTTAGGGCAACTTAATACCAAGTCTGGTAGTGTAACTATTATGTATAGGGATCACGAATATGTGGATGGAGATCGAGTGCGTATTTTTGTCAATGGTGATATTGTAAAGACCAGTGTTTACCTATCTGGTGCCTTTAATGGATTTACTTTTCCATT
>CAJXYJ010000026.1 GCA_913063255.1 uncultured Flavobacteriales bacterium
AAAGCTACACCAAACATAATAATGGCTAAAGTTAAATTGAGGAAGAATAATCCATCCACATCAAAATTAATTTTTACATTATCTAGTTCTTGTTGCATATTGTTTCTAAATGTAATAAAATAGAATTAGATTTGATATTCTGGTTTTCAGACTTTTGAAAATATGGATTGGATAAAAACATACCCAAAACCTATAAACAACATAAAATGAAATGGAAATAATCCAAAATCTCCCCCTTGGTCACCAACAATAAAGGCGCTATACATCCCAAAAGCAAAGTAGCATGTTAGAAGCCCCTCTAAAATAACATTGGGTGAAATGTTTTTAGAAATGTATTTGTTTTTTCCCCAGTTGTCTTTAAGGGAATTGATGTTGAATTTTGGGGTTCGAATAAAATCGCTCTTCTTCCCTAAATGCCCCTCAATAACAGCAATTGAATTTTGAAGTGAAAAGCCCATTACAATGGAGAAAAAAGTAAAAAATAGCCCTGTATATTTTAAAAATTGTTTGAATCCACTACCGTAAATGTATTTATAAGAAAACCAATAACAGACAAAAAATATAAAGGAGCTTATTATAAAAAAACTCATAGCAATAAAATATATTTTTAAATGTTCATTTCCATTTTTTATATACAAAATAGGGATACTTAAAATACCAACTAATAGAATGTTTAAAAACATAGTACTGTTTAATAAATGAAGTAAACCGTGGATTTTAGTTTTTGAGGAGATGCTTTTATTTTTTATAACTTTCCAAGACATTTTTTGAAAGTTTTCTGCCCCTCCTTTATTCCATCTAAATTGTTGAGATCTTGCTGCACTTATTACAATTGGAAGTTCTGCAAGGGTTTCTACCTCTTCTAAATATTTAAATTTCCATTTTTTTAATTGTGCTCTATAGCTTAAATCCAAATCTTCAGTTAGTGTGTCTCCCTCCCAATTTCCTGCATCGAGAATACATTTTTTTCTCCATATTCCAGCAGTACCATTAAAATTGATAAAATGTCCTTTGCTATTTCTTCCAACTTGTTCTAAAGTAAAATGCGCATCTAAAGCAAATGCTTGGATTCGGGTAAGAAGTGAATAGTTTTTATTTAGATGGCCCCAACGAGTTTGAACAACACCAATTTCTGGGTTTTTAAAATAAGGAAGAGTGTTAAATAGCCAATTCTTATCTGGAAGAAAGTCGGCATCAAAAATGGCAATAAATTCTCCTTTTGCTGTTTTTAATCCTTCTTTTAATGCCCCTGCTTTAAAACCAACTCTATTCTCTCTAGTGATATGTTGAATGTCTAGCCCTGTTTTTTGTAATTCTGAAATTTGAATAGCAGTTGAAGCAAATGATTCATCAGTGGAATCATCCAGTACTTGAATTTCTAACTTGTTTTTCGGATATTCTATTTTGGCGATATTCGTAAGTAATCTTTCCATTACATACATCTCATTATAAACAGGAAGTTGTATCGTCACTAAAGGGATTTCATCTGCATTAGAAAAATCATAGGAATCGCAAGATTCTTCCTCTTTCTTTGCTTTTACATAGTTAAAAAGCAAGTTTAATTGTGCCAAAGCGTACATGAAAATAAGTAGCAATGCAATGGAATAAATTACAATAATGATGGTTTCTAAAATCATTTTTTAAATGAATACTTAAATATCCAAAATAAAATTTTAACGCCCGCAAATATAGCTCCTTTTAGAGTTCCAGAAACTTTTGAAACTCCAATTCTATTTCTGTAATTTACTGGAATTTCTTTATAAGTAAATTTTCTTTTTATAGCTTTTAATTGCATCTCAACAGTCCATCCATAGGTTTTGTCCTCCATTTTAAGATCTAGTAACTTATCGTACTTTATGGCTCTAAATGGCCCTAAATCTGTAAAAGTGGATTTAAAAAAAAGCTTCATTAAACTTGTTGCTAACCAGTTTCCGAATATTTGAGGTTTTGTCATGGATCCATTTTCTCTTAAAGTGGACCTTCTAGCACCTACAACAAAATCAATATTGTCTTCAATAATTGGAGCAATTATTTTAGTTAATTCCTCTGGATAATCGCTATAATCTCCATCTAAGAAAACAATAATATCTGGTTGTAAATCTAATTTCTCAACATAAGCCATACCTTTAAGGCAGGCGTGACCATATCCTTTTTTGGTTTCAGATAAAACAGTTGCTCCTGCTTCTTTTGAAACTGGAACAGTTGAGTCTGTAGAGTTATTATTTACTACAATAACTTCGGAAACTATTTCAGGAATATCTTTAATAACATGTCCAATGGAAGCTTCCTCGTTATAAGCGGGTATAATTACATAAATTATGGGCTTCATCATTTTTTATTGATAAGCTTCATTAAATCGATATCGTTTCCTAATAATATTTCGGTTGGGTTTATTCTTCCAGATTCAGGTCCATTTTCTAATTTTAAAACTCCTCTTGGACAAACAGCAGAGCAAATTCCACAGCCAACACAACTTGCACGAACAATGTTTTCACCTTTTTGAGCATAGGCTCTAACATCAATTCCTTGTTCGCAATAGGTGGAACAGTTTCCACATGAAATACATTGTCCACCATTTGTTGTAATTCTAAATCTGGATTTAAATCGTTGTACAATTCCTAAATATGCTGCTAATGGGCAGCCAAATCTACACCAAACACGGTTTCCAAAAATAGGGTAGAAGCCTGTGCCAATAACTCCTGCGAAGATAGCACCTATTAAGAACCCATAAATATCTTGAATGGTTTGGGTTTTTATTCCTAGTACTGATTGGTTTCCAGAAAAATAAGCATATAGAGTAAACCCGGTCATGATAAGTGCAAATACCAAGACTCCGTGAACCAACCAACGTTCCAATTTCCATGCTTTTATGGACTTATTAGAAAGTTGTCTATAAGGATCTCCAAGTGTTTCTGCTAATCCTCCACATCCACAAACCCAAGAGCAGTACCATCTTTTTCCGAAGAAATAAACCATTACAGGAACAATCATGAGAGTTAGAACAATTCCCCAAATAAGAATAAATAATCCAAAGCCACCACTAGCTATTAATTCATCTAAACTCCAACTGAAAAAGAAATCGTAATCTAATGGAAAGGCATTTTTAAAATCGTACCAAGGCTTCTCAAAGCGAACTAATATTTCGGGAATTAAAAATGCAAATACAATTTGAAAAAATAATACGGAAGTTGTTCGTAATATTTGGTACTTATTATGACGATATTTAATATACATTCTTATCGCCATTACAGTCATTACTGTGCAATAAAGAAAGCCATATAAAAACCATTGACTAGCAAGGTTCCCACTTAAATTTTCGCTTATTGGATCTACAATATAAGTCCAGTTTATTATATAATCTGGCCAAAAATAAAGAAGCAAATAAAAACCAACTAAAAAGATAAACACCACCCAACCGATCCAACCTCTGTTAGTTGCAGAACTTAAAAAGATGCCATTATTTTTTATGCCCTTAGGTCCTAGGGTGATAACGTTTGGAATTATAAATAATAATGCGCCAATAATTCCTAATCCGAAGGTGAGCCACCAAAAAACGCCTTTATTTTCTTTTATAATTCCTTTACCAGAATCTTTTGCTATTTCGTAGGCAAAACTATGGGGCTTTGTCCAGATTACTTTATCCCATTCACTATTTTGTTTATGAATGTTATTTACAGATTTTAAGGTGTTTACTACTTTTGATGAAAAAGCGAAGGAACCGTCAAACTCTTGACCAACAATGTTTGCTTTTATCTCATTAATAAACAAATTGCTTTTAATTCCTTTATTAGCAACAAACTTGTCGAAATTAGTAGGTGATAATTCGTATTTTCCTAAAAATATTAAGGAGATAAAAAAAGTTAATCCAACTAAAAATAGCCCTAGTCCTATGTTTTGAATAGATTTCATATTAAGCTTGAAGGTTAAAAATTCGAGACCAACTTTTTTTCTTTAATAGGATAGTTGTATTGTTTTTAGAATTGAATTTTTCGACTATTTCTTTTTCATGAAGTTTGTAGAATTCGGGGTCAAAATTTGCATCTGCTAAATATTCTAATACATATTCAACCTTTCTTTTTTCGGTTAAAACCTTATCAAAAAACTCGTGACGCATTCTAATTCCGAAGGTATTAATGCCAATGAATTCTCTGGTGTTTTTATCGTAGTTAATATGAATACATTTCATTCCATCGGCATGTTCCCAATAAAAACGAGCTTCATTTTCTTTTGTTTGTGACCATACCCAGCCATAAGTTTGATATTCTATATCAAAAAATTTAGCAGAATTAAACCAATGTCCTGGTTTGTACTCAGTTCGATTTCCACATATAGTTTGTGTTAGAGTTTCTCCCATCATTCTGCCTGTATACCAAACGGCCTCAATAGATCTACGTTGATCTATAGCTTCAATTTGCTCTGCACAATCGCCAATAGCATATACATCTTTAATATTGGTTTCTAAATTTCGATTTACTTTTATACCTCTTCCTAATTCAATTCCTGAATCTTTTAAAAAATCTATGTTCGGTGAAACTCCAGCAGTTAATCCTACAACATCACAAGCAATTTCTTCACCGGTTTCTTCTAAAATTACAGATTTTACCTTTCCTTTTTCGTCTGCTTTGATTTCTTTTAAATTAGAAGATAAGCGTAAATCGATACCATTACTTAATATTTCTCTATTTATCATAGCAGATTCATCTTCCGGTAAAACACCATTCCAAAAACTAGATTCACGTACTAAAAAAGTAACTGGAATATGGCGAGAATGTAGCATTTCAGCGAGTTCAATTCCAATTAAACCACCACCAACAATAACAGCACGCTTACATACCTTATTATTAGGGGCGTATTTTTCAAGTTTATCTAGATCTTGTTTGTGGTACATGCCCATAACAGCCTCTAAATCTTGCCCAGGCCACCCAAATTTATTTGGTTTAGAGCCAACCGCTAAAATTAGTTTGTCGTAAGGAAAAACTTCTCCACCCTTAAAAAGCAAGTATTTATTCTTGGAATCTACCTTAGTAACATAGCCTTTTTTAAGTTCAATTCTATTTTTATTCCAGAAATTCTTTTCATAAGGCTGTGTGTGTTCAAACTTCATATGTCCCATATACACATACATTAAAGCAGTTCTTGAAAAGAAGAATTCCGTTTCCGCAGAGATTATTGTAATCTTTTTATCTGAAAGTTTTCTAATATGTCTCGCAAGGGTAACTCCCGAAATTCCATTTCCTAAAATAACAATATGTTCCATAAAATTAAATGTTGAAGGTTATGTCGAAGTTAAAGATAATTACTTAAAGAAATTTAAAAATAAAATGGATGATTAAATAATAATTAATGTAAGGTTATACTTTTTATTTCGATATAATATGAATAAAAATAAAGGAAAAACACAAATTAGAAGCCCTAGTTTATAACATTAAATGAAGCGGAAAAGGTTGGAGTAATCCTAATATTTTTAACTAATTTTGCTTGCTTTTACAATAGCCGAATATTTAAGTTTCATATGAAATTAAAAGCAATACTATTTTTTATTTTACTAGCAACAATTACTTGTTATTCACAAAACCCCATAGAATCAACACAACATAAAAACAGAAAGGGAACCTTTTATTTTTATTGGGGTTGGAATATAAGTTGGTATTCTGATTCAGACATTCAGTTTACTGGTTCAGGTAATGATTTCACTCTTTCTAATGTAGAGGCTCAAGATCGACCTGAATCCTTTGGTTATGAAAAATATTTTAAATTAGGTAATATTACCAAACCTCAATACAATGCAAGAATAGGGTATTTTTTCCATGAAAATTACAATGTTTCTTTAGGCTTTGATCATATGAAGTATGTCGTTGATCAGGGTCAGACCGCACAGATTTCTGGGACTATTCAAAATTCTGGTACTGATTACGATGGTACATATAATGGAGAAGATGTTGTAATTGAAGATGGGTTTTTGAGGTTTGAACATACTGATGGCTTAAATTATATAAATACAGAGGTTAGAAGATTTGATGAGGTTTGGTCTATACATGAGAACATTAAATTGAACCTTACAGAAGGTTTAGGAATAGGGATGTTATACCCAAAAACAAATACAAACCTATTAGCAAACGAGCGCTATGATGATTTTCATATTGCAGGTTTTGGGGCACATGCAGTAGTAGGTGTAAATGTTACTTTTTGGGACCACTTTTTTATACAAAGCGAATTTAAAGGTGGATTTATTAATATGCCTGATATTAGAACCACCAATAATCCAAACGATAGAGCAAGTCAAAGTTTTTGGTTCTCCCAGTGGAATTGGGTTTTTGGTTATGCGTTTAACCCCTTTGATGCTAAAAACAAGGAAGAGTAATCTTCTACAGTTTTGTTAAGTATTCTACTTAGAAAAGAAAACTTTTAATTCATCTTAAATTATAATAATTTTTATCTAAAAATATTATAGTGTAACTCTTGTTAACCCGAATCCTAGATTAACATTTTGTTTAAAAAAAATTGGTTATTGAAGGTATTGTAATAGACAAAAATAAAGCCTTAATTTATTTGATTATTTGTTATTATTAATAGATTAACAGATATTTTAAATAATGTCATATAAAAAAGTTAAATAATTAGTAAATTCGTCATTCTAACAAAAAAAAATTGGAATGATGAAAAAAATACTTCTCTCTATATGCATATTTATGCTTTTTTTAAATTCAAATGCTCAAATAGTTATTAATGAAATTAACTATAAAGATGCATTGGATTTTGAAACAAAAGACTGGATAGAATTATACAATAATGGGAACTCTTCTGTAGATATTTCTAATTGGGTGTTTAAAGATAGTGACGATTTACATGAATTTGTGATCCCAAATGGGACAATAATGGACTCTGGATCTTATTTAGTTCTAACACAGTTTTTAGAAAATTTTCAAGCATTATTTCCAAATGTTTCTCCAGTTATTGGAAGTTTTGAATTTGGACTTGGCGGGGGTGGTGAATTAATAAGATTGTTTAATAGTAATGATGTTCTAGTAGACTTTGTTGAATATGATGATATAGATCCATGGCCAACTGAACCAGATGGAAACGGACCAACATTAGAGTTAATCAGCCCAGATTATGATAATAATATAGCATCTAGTTGGGGAGCTTCTATCCCACCTGATGGAGTTCATGGCACACCTGGAGATCTTAATAGTGTATCTCTTCTTGGAGTAGGAGATTTTAATGCTAATAGTATTTCTTTATATCCAAATCCGTTAACAACAAATTCTACTTTATTAATTTCTAACGAAAACTCTTCCGTAGAGTTAGTTATTATTGATATGTTAGGAAGAGAAGTGAAAAGGATAAACTCTAGTTCTAATAGGATTATAATTGAAAGAGAAGGTTTAAAAGCTGGATTATATTTATTAAAGATAAATTCAGATAGTGGTTCTGCCTATCATACTCAAAAACTTATTGTTAAATAAAATAAAGAACTTCTAAAATGAAAAAATCAATACTTTTTTTAGGTTTATTTATGTTGACTATATCTGTTTCTGGTCAAGTAATTATTAATGAATATTCCGCTTCGAACTTAACTGAATATTATGATAATTATGATAAACAAGAAGATTGGATAGAGTTGTTTAACGATAGTGGATCTAGTGTAGATATTAGCGGTTATTTTTTAAGTGATAATGAAATAAATCCCACCAAATGGGAAATTCCTGCAGGAACCATTATTTCAGCAAATGGATATCTTGTTTTTTGGTGTTCTGGACGAGATGAGTCTGATGGGAATAATTTTCACACTAATTTTAAACTAAAGCAAACTAAAGAAAATCCAGACCATGTGGTACTTTCTGACACGAACGGAGATATTATCAATGATTTTGAATTACAAAAGACCCAATTAGAACATTCTATGGGTAGGAGTCCAAATGGTTCTTCCACTTGGAAAATATTTATAAGTCCTACTAAAGGAACTGCTAATATTGGTTCAAGTTTTACTGCCTATGCTGAAGCTCCAGAAATGAGTTTAGAAGCAGGGTTTTATTCTGGAACACAAACTCTTGAGATTTCTACTAACGAACCAAATTCAGTAATACGATATACTACCAATGGTAATGTTCCTAATGGTGGTGATGCTGTTTATAGTAGTCCTCTTGCTATTAATCAAACTCAAATTGTAAAAGCAAAAGTAATTTCGACTGATTCTGAAATATTAGCAAGTTTTGTAACTTTTAATACATTTTTCATAAATGAAAATCATTCCTTACCAGTATTATCCACATCTGCAAACCTATTAACTGCATTGCTTAATGGGAATCAATCATTAAGGCCAGAAGGAACTATTGAGTATTTTGATAAAGATGGGCTTAGGAAAGATTTTGGGTATGGAGAATACAATAAACATGGGCAAGATTCATGGCAATTTGACCAACGTAGTTTTGATTATATAGCTAGAGATGAAATGGGGTATCATGATGCTTTAAATGAAAAGTTGTTAGAATATTCTGAAAGAGATAGCTATCAAAGAATAATTATTAGAGCTTCGGGTGATGACAATTACCCGGGAATTGATTCTAGCGCTCATACTAGAGATATATTTATACAGAAATTAGCTAATAAAAACAATTTAAATGTAGATATGCGTAGGGGAGACCGATGTGTTGTGTATGCAAATGGACAATTTTGGGGAGTATATTCTATAAGAGAAAAAGTAAGTGATGCAGATTACACTAAATTTCATTACGATCAAGACAAATATAATATTCAATATTTAATGAATTGGGGTGGAACCTGGGCACAATATGGTGGTCAGGCTGCTTTTGACGATTGGCATGAAATTCACGATTTTGCTTTAGATAATGACTTGTCTAATCAGGCTAATTATGAACATGTAGCAGATGAAATAGATGTGACTAGTTTAACAGATTATATATTAATAAACTCATTTGTAGTTTGTACAGATTGGATTAACTGGAATACTTCTTGGTGGCGAGGATTGGATCCAGAAGGAGGGCATTTAAAATGGGGATATGTACTTTGGGATGAAGATGCTACTTTTAATCATTATATTAATTATACAGGAGTGCCTAATGAAAATGCAGATGCAGAACCTTGTTATCCTGAAGGAATAACAGCAGACCCAGAACAACATATCGTGTTGTTGAATAAGCTTTTAGAAAATGATGTATATCGTCAATATTATATAACTAGATATATGGATTTATTGAATACCGCTTTTCAAGAAGAAGAGTTAATCGGAGTTTTGGAGGGTATTGAAAATTCAATAATACCAGAAATGCCGCAACATATTAATCGGTGGGGAGGAAATATGAACCAATGGCAAGGCAATGTTCAAAAAATAAAGGACTTTATAAGCGATCGTTTAGATTATCTGCCTGAAGGTTTTGATGATTGTTATAATTTAACTGGGCCTTATGACATTACTTTAAATGTGGAACCTGAAAATGCAGGGCAGATAAAGTTTAATTCTATAACCATTGAAAATGGAGATTACCCTTGGACAGGGGAATACTATGATGGAATTGAAATGTTAGCAAAAGCGGTACAAAGTAATTCAGCTTATATCTTTGATCATTGGGAATTAGATAATCAACCCTTACCCAATCCAAACGACATTAATATTTCTTTTATGCTTTCTCAAAGTGATAATCTTACCGCTGTTTTTGCTCCTAATGACGCATCGGATATTGTAATAAATGAAATTAATTATAAAGATGCTCCAGATTTTGAAGTAAAAGATTGGATCGAATTATATAACAATTCTGGAGAGACGGTAAATTTATCAGACTGGGTTTTTAAAGACAGTGATGATTTACATGAATTTATTATTCCTAGCGGAACCACAATGCTACCTAATTCTTATTTAGTTTTAGTTCAAAACCTTGCAGATTTTCAATCACATTTTTCTTCTGTTAGTCCAGTACTTGGTGATTTTGAATTTGGATTAAGTGGAGGAGGTGAATTAATACGATTATTCGATAATAACGAAGTATTGATAGATTATGTAGAATATGATGATGAAGATCCATGGCCAACTTTACCCGATGGTAATGGCCCAACTCTAGAACTTATAGATCCAAATTTAGACAATACATTAGCATCAAGTTGGGATGCCTGTCAAATCAATGGTTTTAATCATGGCACGCCAGGAATACTTAATAGTGATTGTTCTCTTGGAGTAGAGGAATTCAATGAGGTTTTAGTTTCTGTTTATCCAAACCCAATGAAAACTACTACTACAATAGTAGTATCTAATAACACTTCTCCCTTACAATTAGTGGTTTATGATATGCTAGGAAGAGAGTTGAAAGTTTTGGAAACCAATAACAATAAATTTACTCTTGATAAGGGTAATTTAAAGTCTGGTATTTACATATTAAAATTGGTGGTAACAGATCAATCCATAATACAAACAGAAATGCTAATTATAGAATAAATTAAAAATCAATATTCTTAAAATAGATGATATGAAAAAGGTTTTTTTGCTAGCATTTTTATTTGTTGGTTTTCAGGATTTTGCGCAAGATTACTCGCTTTTTGATGATAGTTATTTACATGAAATTAGAATAAATTCTGATGAGGAAGACTTTTGGGAAACCCTAGATGCAGAGTACCAAGAATTTTTAGATAATGGTACCGAGATTCCATATCATTCTGTTACCGTTGAAGTTGATGGTAATATTGTTGAGAATGCAGGAGTTCGGCAAAAAGGATATTCTTCAAACTTCTTTACAAATACTACAAAGAAACCATTAAAGATTAATTTCGGAATATTTGAAATAGACCAAGAGTATGATGGCGTAGAAAAAATTAACCTTGCAAATGGCCAAGGTGATCCTGCGATTATAAAGGATAAGATTGCATACGATATGTTTCGACATCATGGCATCCCTTCTCCTAGAGTTTCTCATGTTAAGATCTATATTCAAGATGAATACTGGGGAATTTATGCCATCATAGAACAAATTGATAAAAAATATTTAAAACGAAATTTTGCTGATAATGACGGTAATTTATGGAAAAATAAAGGGTATTCAGATTTAGAATGGTTAGGTACAAATCCAAACAATTATAGTTTTGAATTGCAAACTAATATTGAGGAAAACGATTGGACTAAGTTTATAGATTTTCTAGATTTTATAAATCATTCCACAATAGAAGATTTTGAAGAAAATATTGAAAGTATTTTTGATTTAGATGAATATCTAAGGATTCTAGCAATTGATATATTAACCAACAATTGGGATTCATATATTGCGCATGGAAGAAATTGGTATTTATATCATGAACCAAAAACAGATAAAATACATTGGTTGCCTTGGGATTATAATTTTGCATATGACAGACGTCCCAATGGTTATGGCGATTTTAATATTATTTTAAATGACCCAGAAAAAATATTAATTCATCGCATATTTCAAGTACCAGCATTTAGAGAAAGGTATTTAAACTATATGTGTGAAATTATGGAAGTTAATTTTATAGAAGAAAGATTAGAACCCAAATTAGATGCTCAACTGGACTTAATTGATGATGATTGGGATTTAGCAACAAATAATTTCTTTACGCTTACCGATGTTCAAGATGCAATAAACGGAGATACTTGGAATGGAGAACCTTTAAATAGTCAACCGGTACAAGGGTTTAAAAAATATATTGAAGATAGAACACCTGTTATAGAAAATGATATAGCTAATCAAGGTTTTATTTGTACACCTTTTGTAGCAGCTATTAATTTTCAGGATGTAGTTATAAACGAATTTATGGCAAGCAATGCAGATGGAAGTCCTTGGGTTGATCAAGATAATGAGAATGATGATTGGATAGAGTTGTATAATAATACTAGCAATCCAATAGACTTAACTAATTATTTTTTAAGTGATAGTGATAGTTTTTATCATAAATGGGAATTTCCAGAAGTTACAATTCCTGCAAATGGTTATTTAATAGTTTGGGCAGATAAAGATCCGCAACAAGATGGGCTGCATACTAAGTTTAATTTAGATAAAGACGGAGACGAAATATACCTTTCATATATAGATGGAACCATTATCGATAGTGTAGAATATAGTGAGGAACAAAACGAAAATGAAAGCTTGTCTAGAATTCCAAATGGGACAGGCGATTTTGAAATTGCTGTAGTAACTTTTAATTCAGAAAATACTACGGAATTAAGTATTGCCGAAAATACTCTATTGGGTATAAATATATATCCAAATCCAGCAAATACAAATCTTCATATAGATTTTTCAAATGAGATTGGTTCACAAATAATTATTTTCGATATTTTGGGTAGAAATGTATTTAACATTACTGAAAATACCATGTCTCAATTAGATATCGACGTTTCAAAATTTAATACTGGAATATATATAATAAAACTAATAAGTGAAGACTATATTATTTCAAAAAAGATAATCATTGAATAACCCTAAATAACCTATATGTTTGATTTTTCTAGCCTAACTAATAACCTTGAAGGATATAGTTTAAGCAATATTATTATAATAGCTTTAGTCTCATTTGTTTTATCTTCTTTAATTGCATTAACCTACCAAAAGACATCAAGGGAGATAGAAAGCCCACGTTATTTTATTCAAGCTTTAATTTTAATTTCAATTCCTGTTGCATCAGTAATGCAGGCTATTGGCGATAGTTTGGCTCGAGGATTAGGAATGCTAGGAGCTTTGGCAATTATTAGGTTTCGGACTACATTAAGAAATCCAAGAAATATGGTATTTATGTTCACCTCCATTGCAGTTGGTATTTCAGCTGGGGTATATGGTATTGCAATTGCTGTTGTTTGTACTTTAGGTTTCTGTTTGGTTGTTATTGCAATTCATTTTTCACCTTTAAGTAAAGATGATGAAATCATTGGATACATACAATTTGAGATTTCTAATACTGATTATTTAAATGATAATATGAATGATCAAATTGCTGAATTATTTAATAAATATTGTAATAAAGTAACCCTAATTAAATATAATGTTAATAGAAAAAAACGAAAAGAAGAGGTTATAAAAATGCTTGTTTTTGAATATAAAATTAATGTTGAAGATAAGTTTAAATCAACAAACTTGATAGATGCCTTATCAGAGAAAAATGGAATTTTCAATGTTAGAATAAATTTTAAAGATGATTATGAAAAAATTTAATCTCATTTACATAGTTGCCTTTATAGTGTTTTTAATATTACTATTATCCTTAACTATAAAATTTGATAGTTCTGTAACCTTTTATGGTTTTGCTGAAAATAAAGAAACAGAAATTAGTATGGAGAACTCTGTTGAAGTAATGAAAATAAATGTTACCACTGGGCAAAGAGTTAAAAAAGGAACGGTATTGTTAAATGTAATATCCCCTAGCTTACCAATTAAAATTAGTAATACAGAATATAAAATAGAAGAATTACAAACTAAATATAACCTTTGGAAAACAGATTTAGATTGGAAAATTAGTCAATATACTATTCAGCTCAATGAAAAAACGAGTAGTATTCAATCTCAGATCGATCATTTAAATGCACAATTAGATAAAAATAAAATATTAGCTCAAAACCTAAAAAGTATAGATAATGATGCTGATAAAGGTGAAATTGTTAACCCGATATTTATAAAGATAGATGCTTTAAAAGAAGAATTGAATTTTACTAGAGGGATAATTACCACACAAATAAATAATCTAAAAAGTGAAAGATTTGCAGATAACAACCCACTTTTGTCTGAAATAAATGCATTAGAAGTTCAATTGGAGCATTTAAATGAAAGAAAAGAGGATGAAATAATTGTTGCACCTACAGATGGATTAATTGGTAATGTTCATTGTAAAGAGGGGGAAAAAATTTCCTCGTTTGGGACTTTAATTACTTTTTATGAAGAAAGTCCAACATTAGTTATAGGGTATATTCATGAAGAGTTAATTTTAAAAATAAATATAGATGATGATATCGATATTTATTCTAGTTCACGGCCAGAAATACAAAATAAGGGAGTTGTTAAAACTTTGGGTTCAAGAATAGTGGAAATTCCACCACGACTTAGAAAAATTAAAGAACTAAAAACATTTGGACGGGAAATCATTATTGAAATCCCTCCTGATAATCCATTTCTTCAAAAAGAAAAAGTAATACTTAACTTAAAAGATTGATATTAAGGATAATTATTATGTTTAAATCAAATCACAAATATTTTATCTTCCAGATTGCAATGATGTTGTTATTGTCATCATTTTCAATTTCTGCTCAAAATCAAATTACTATCTCTGAGTATTTAAATTCAATAAAAGAATCTGAGCAAGTTAAAATAGATTCTAATACGGTATCCTTATTAAACGATTATAATTATAATTTACCAATTATAAAAAGCGCTCAATTCCGTACAGAGACTAATGATTTAGTGCTAGAGAGACAGGAATATACATTTAGACTTAAACCTAATAGTATACGCGCTATGTCCGATCAAAAAGAGTTATATCAAAAAAGGATTGAAGCAGTTATAGTTAAAAATCAATTGGGCTTTAATGAAGATTTAAAAGATAGGTATATTTTAATTTTGAACTATTATTTTAGTAGTAAACTCATAGATTTATACAAAGAAAAACAAATTCAACTTGAGGATAAATTAAATATTTTAAGTCATAGTATATATGAAATTAAATTTGATGTAGAAGATTTAATCGATGCCGAAGATGATTTGTTAGAAACCAATTTAAAACTAATAATGCTTGAAGAGTCAAGTAATAATCAGTTAGCATTATTAAAACAATCCTTAAACTACCAAGGCGATTCATTAGTTTTTAATTTTGATGATTTTATTAGCCCTTCTGAAATTTATAATGTTACAATTCAAGATACCATTCCAACAGAGCCGCTTAATATTACCCTTCAGAAGTTAAAAATGTATACTTTAGAAAATGAAATGGAACTTACTGCTGCTAAATCTAAGCAGATATTAGATTATGTTCAGGCAAGATATGCCGCCAAGAAGAATGATATTTTTGATGAAAGTTTTTCATTAGGCTTAGGAATTAACTTGCCTTTTTTCGGAAATACTAGATCAAAAAAAGGAGAATATTATTTAAAAATAATAAATGAAGAAAGTAAATTGTCAAAATTAAAAAGTAAAAATATAGATAATAATAAAATTGTAAATGAGGAGTTTAAAACTGCAAAGATAAACTATCAAATTCTTCAAAAGCAAAATGAAGAGAGCAGTATAAATTTATTGTTAGATACGTATAAAAAAATGGAAGGAGCTCCTCCATTACAACTAGTGAATTTAAAGGTTTTACAAAATAAAAAAAACATAGAAGTTCTAAAATCCAAACATGAACTTTACAAAATTTATATTATAACTTTAGCTTATCAAGAGGTCTTATTTCAAAAACCTCTTATCAACTATTTGTCTTCTACCAAAGAACTTATCGATCCTTAATTGTATTTATGAAATACAAGACTATTATTATCTTTTTATTTTTTGGTTTAACTATAATTACAAGTTGTTCGCAAAATGATCCTAAAATAAACGGAATTAGTTTTGTAGCTTCTTCAAAAAAAGTTCTTCAAGAACATATAGATCCAGTTATAAAACTTAACGCTAACCATGCTTCTATTATGCCATTTGGATTTGTTAAAGATTTAAACCACCCTGAAGTTCAATATAATTCAGAAAGACAATGGTATGGCGAATCGAAAGAAGGGGTAAAGCAATATATAGGAAAGTTTCATGAAAATAATATTCAAGTCATGCTAAAACCACAAATATGGGTCTGGCAAGGAGAGTATACTGGACAATTGCAAATGCATACCGAAGAAGAATGGAAGGTTTTTGAAGATACCTACAGAGATTTTATTTTGGACTTTGCTAAGGTTGCTCAAGAATCTCAAGTTAAAATATTTTGTATTGGTACCGAATTAGAACAGTTTATTGTTCATCGTCCTGAGTATTGGAATTCTTTAATTTCTGAAATTAAAGAAGTGTATTCTGGGAAACTTACCTACGCTGCCAATTGGGATGAATACAAAAGAGTTCCCTTTTGGGAGCAGCTAGATTATATAGGAGTGGATGCTTATTTTCCTGTTTCTGAAAAAGAAACACCAACTCTAGAAGAGGCTCAATTGGGTTGGAAACCTTGGAAAAAAGAGATGCAAACACTTTCACTTTCTATAAATAAAAAGATCTTGTTTACAGAATATGGTTACCGAAGTGTAAACTATACAGGAAAAGAGCCCTGGGTTAGCAACAGAGATAAGTCTGGTGTAAATTTAGAGGCACAAAATAATGCTACGAAAGCCTTGTTTGAAGAAGTTTGGGAAGAAGATTGGTTTGCAGGAGGATATGTTTGGAAATGGTTTTTAGAATATGATGAATTTGGAGGAGTGGAAAATAATATGTTTACTCCGCAAAATAAACCTGTGGAAGAAATTATTAGAGCTTATTATAAAATTAACTAAATTCTATTTAGCAATATACTTCTTGTAATACATATAAATATCGTCTGCTGAAGCCCCAAACCAGCACTTTACATAAATAGCCCAAAAGTGATATTGTAACCTCCAAATTCCTTTTTGTTGGTACAACCTTGCTGAGGTAATAATCCAGTTTTGGATCACCACAAATTGCTTGCGTTTATAGAGTTCATTGATTAATATATTGTCTTCATAGATCATAAAACCCTCATCGTAACCTCCAATGTCATTAAATAAAACCTTCGTAATAAACTGACTCTGATCACCACCACGGCAAGCCCTCCATTTAAATTGAGTTAGCCATGAAGCCAATTGTAACCACCAATGGTTATGATCAAACTTCATTTTAAAACAACCCGCTAGATTTCCTTTTTCAACTTCGTTAATTATTAATTGATCAAAATTTTTGGGAGGTAAACTATCTGCGTGTAAAAAATAAAGAATAGATCCATTAGCTTGACGAGCACCTGTATTCATTTGGATGGCTCTTCCTTTTGTTGCTGTTATTAGAGTTATAGTCTCCTCGAGCGCAGTCGAGAGGTTTTTATGAGGTCTCGACTGCGCTCGACTAGACACGATATTAGTAACAATTTCCCTTGTGCCATCTGTACTGCCGCCATCTACAATTATAATTTCAGAAATATTTTGTTGAACAGAATTATCTTTTAGATGGACAAGTAATTTACCTATCGTATCCGCTTCGTTTAATACAGGAATAATTATACTTATCATATGCTAAACATACAAAAACCGATTTTATATTATTCTAATCCAAATCATAGTAGCTACTCCATCTCGTTGAGATTCCAGTCATAGTCCATAAATTCTACCTTGGTGTTTACATCAATTTTAATGTTACTATACTTATTTATATAAGCAATTAAACCCTGTTCCCCTTTAACTATAAAATCCTTTTTATACCATTTAAAAATTTTAGATAGTCTTGGATTTTCTGGAGAAATATCGTTTTTATCACTGTTGATAAATTCTAATGTAACCCGCTCTAATTGCTCTTCCATTTTTGATGCAATAAAAGCTTCATTTAATAATTTAGGGCAAGAATAAGAAGCACAATTAATTGCAAAATGAATTCTTGGTTCTTTCATTTCTCTAAGAATTTTATGCTCAATATCTCCCAAAGAATAGTATTTCTCACCCATTTTAATATTGGAAGTTTTCCAAGGGTTTTTAATTTCTTTAATGCTTTTTACAGGGTAATTTTTAAGAATTAAATCTATAGTTGCAGCATTGTAAAGATTGATATAATAAGCCAACTGTTTCTTTTGACTCCAGCTGTCATCTGGCACATTTGTGGAAAGGTGATTTAAATAACTAGTTAGTTGGTCTTGATCGTTTAAAAACTCTTTATATGCAACCAAACCATTTTTATCTACGTGTTTTTTAAGCAAAACATCCCAAGCTTTATGGTCAACTTTTGAAGCTGTTTGGCTAAGAGTTTGAGTGGAGCTAAGCAAAACAAAAACGCATAAAATTAAACTTGTTATGAGATAATTATTTTTCATATAATTTTATTTAACAACAACCTCCACCATCATAATGATAGGTAGATTCTGAAATATAAATATCATCTCTACCCAACTCCTTAAATTGTTTAGCCGTTTTATCGCAAATTGCTAAGGGTTGGTTTTTCACTAAAACATGTCCTTTTTTATCGTCAAAATAATCTTCATCACCATAATAAATTGCAGCTTTTCCAGTAAAAATACAAGGGCCATCAGGAAGTACCGGGTCTTTAATAGCAGCAACTTCTATGCTTTCAATAAAGATTAATTCATCGGTTGGGTAATTTTTTGTGTCTAGGATTCTATAAGGTTTCCGAGCTCTAATTTCGATGGTTCCAAAACCTGCATCAGTTAATGCCTTTACATATTCTTTAATGGGTAAACTTCCGCTTAAACATAAAGCACGAAGGCGATTATCATTTCGTAAAGTTTCATTCATAGGTTGCTCACAAGTAGGATCGCTCATTACTAACCTTCCCTGTGGCTTTAAAACCCGATACATTTCTTCAATTGCACGTTTTAAATCTTCTGTTTTAAATATATTAAATAAGCAGTTTTGAGCAGCAACATCAATAGAGTTATCAGCTACTGGGAGGTTTAAGGCGTCTCCTTTTTTTAAATCTACAAAATCACTTTTAAACCAAGGATTCATTTCTTCTGCTTCTTTGAAATTTTTATGAGAAGCTTCCAACATTTCGTCCACTACATCCACTCCTATAACGCCTCCTTTTTGACGAGAAAAATAAGAGAATTGCAATAATTCCATGCCGCCACCAACACCAACATATAATGTTTTAGGATTATTGGTAAGATCGCGAGCATTTACGGTACTACCACAACCATAATTCATTTCTTGCATTATTTTAGGGATTTTTAAACCTGGTAATTCCCAAATAGGAATGGTAGTACAGCACAAGCCTACATCTGGTGTTAGGGCTGCTTCTTTATATAAATCGTTTGTTGCGTCTAAGTAGCTCATAGTATTTGTTTTGTCATTGCGAGGAATGAAATGTTATTACAATCTCTTGATGAGATAGTTTCATTTCTTTCAAAAAGACCTTATAATGTTTTAATCAATTCAGTAAATAATGTAATCATATCGGGTTCTGCTTTACCAGCAATAGCAATAATTTCTTGAATATTTACTGGTTTCAAGTTATCTGGGTCGCATTCGTCTGTTAAAACTGACACGGCAGCTACCCGTAAATTTAAATGATTGGCAACTATTACTTCAGGAACAGTACTCATTCCTACGGCATCTGCGCCTATTATATTTAAATAACGATATTCTGCTCTAGTTTCAAGATGTGGCCCCATCACACTGACATAAACACCTTTTTGAAGTTTTATATTATTCTTTATCGCAATTTGTTCCATCTTGGAATTCATTTCTACATCATAAGGAGCACTCATATCTACAAAACGCTCTCCCATTTCTTCCACTCCTTTAAAAGCCAATGGAGAACCTCCTAGTAAATTAATATGATCATCAATTAGCATAATTTCTCCTTTTTTGAAATTCTTATTAATGGCTCCAGATGCATTACTAACCAATAATTTTGAAATGCCTAATTGCTGCATAACTCGAATAGGGAAGGTGACATCATAATGAGAATAGCCCTCATATAAATGAAATCGCCCTTGCATTACAATTACTTTTTTACCCGCTAAAGTTCCATAAATAAGTTTTCCTTTATGAAACTCTACGGTTGCTGTTGGAAAGTTAGGGATGTGATTATAACTAGCGCTTTTTTCTATATTAATTTCATCTACAAGTTTTCCTAAGCCTGTACCAAGTACAATACCAATTTCTGGGTTTTCAAATCCTTTATTCTTTAAGTAATCAACGGATTCTTGAATGTATTTTGGCATAATTTTAATCTATTTTAAAAATTGTTGAAAAACGTTTATTCCTCTAATATCTTCATAAATATCAATATCGTTTCTGAGAGCTAAAAGTTTATAGTTTTCGTTTTTTAATTCATTTAATGTTTCCTTAAGAACAGTATCTGTTCCCCATTTTTTATGTTTAAATAATGGAGATTTCATCCTATTCATTCCTATTAAATAATAACCTCCATCTTCTGCAGGACCAAGAACAAAGTTATGGTTTTTTAAAGCGTTAAATGCTGTTTCTAAATCATGTTGAGAAATATCATATAGATCACTGCCAATGAGTATAATATTTTTAAAACCATCTTCAAATCCTTTTTGAATTGCATATTCCATACGATCTCCTAAGTTTAGTCCAGATTGCTTTTTTTTATGATAAATAGTTTTATCCCATATGTCATTATCTCTAACCTTTACAGAATAATGTACTTGCTTTTCAACTTTTAAATTTTTTGTAATAGAAAGCGTATGTTGCAATAAATATTTATAAATATTTAAGGCAGCTTCATTTCCTATGGTTGCGGACAATCGAGTTTTTACCTTCCCTAATTCTGGATTTCGAGTAAATATAATTAGGAGATTATTATTCATAAACTGCATTTCCATTTTTTAGCCATTTATTCCATTTTTCAGAAAATAAGTGTACATTTTCGGTGGCGTTTCCGGAAGGGTCAACAACAGTATATCCTTTGTTTTTCCATTCACAAATACCGCCATATAGGTTTGTTATATTGGTGAATCCTTCATTTTGAAGTTTGTTGGCATTAACGTTAGAACGGATTCCTAAAGTGCAATAAACAACAATAGGTGTTTCTTTATCTTTAATTTTCTTTGAAAATTCTTCCACCGAAAATTGATTATAACCCACTAAAATTGCTCTAGGAATATGACTAACATCAAATTCATTTTTTTCACGACTATCCAAAATTAGAACTTTATCTTGAGATTGTAATTGATGTAATTCGCTTACTGTAATATAAGGAATATTGTCATTGTTATGCTTTTTCAGAAGTTCATTTAATGTTTCTTGTGCAATTCCAATTTGTGCAGTTAAAAAAAATGTTAGAATATATGTTATTTTTAGTTTCATATTTATGAGATTCCTGCCTTTGCAGGAATAACAGTTCCTTGACAACTACTTCCTGCACCCGCAGTACAACCATAGCAATGTTGAGATATTATAATGTTTCTATTATTCAATAATTCTTCGTTATATTCTGAAATGTGTTTTATTTTACTTGCTACTTTTAAACCTAACATCTGATTGAAATCACAATCGTATAAAAAACCGTCCCAGCTTACTGAAAGTGTATTGGTACACATTACGTTTTCTACTGCTACAGGATTGTAGGCATCCACTAAATTATACATATAGTCTTCGTAATTATCTGAAACTATTAAATAATCTAAAAACCTTGAAACTGGGAGATTGGTAATAGCAAAAAGGCTATGAAATTGTATTCCGAAGTCTTCGAGTAAAGCCTTTTTAAAATCTCTTTCCATGCTCTCTTGGTCTCCTGGTAAAAAGGCACCACTAGGATTATAAACCAAATCTAATTTTAGTGAACTTCCTGGCATTCCGTAACCCATCGCATTTAGTTCTTGCAAAGCTTTTATAGATTTGTAAAAAACCCCATCTCCTCTTTGTTTATCTGTTTTACCACGTGTCCAATGCGGCATAGAACTTATGACATGAACCTTATTATTTTTAAAAAATTGTGGTAAATCGTGGTATTTTTTATTAGCTCTAATGATGGTAAGATTGCTGCGAATAATAAAATCTTCAATTCCTGCTTTAGAAGCTTGTTCTACAAACCATCTAAAATTTGGATTCATTTCTGGTGCTCCCCCGGTAAGATCTAATGTGCTAGCATTTGTGTTTTTTATGACTTCTAAACATTTCTCCATGGTCTCCCGAGTCATAATTTCTTTTCGATCTGGACCTGCATCTACATGACAATGTTCGCACACTTGATTGCACATATAGCCCAAATTAATTTGAAGTACTTCCAGCTTTTTTGGACGTAATGGAAATTGACCTGTCTCTTCTATTTTTTTTGCAAAAGTAGGAAGCTCTTTATCTCCAAAAATCCCATTAGATAATATCTCTAATTGTCTTTGAGCATTTGCTAATTCTTTATTTTGTTTTTTGAGAGACTTTGTGAGCATACGTAGGTAATGATTGCTTAATTTTAAATATTATATTATAAATGATTAGGTCGAAGAATAAGTGTAATTCTTACATGCTTAATTTATCATATTTATTCATCATTTGCACTCCATGAACTAGTGTCGCTCCACTTTCAATTGCTGCACCTACATGAACAGCTTCCATCATTTCTTCTTTAGTGATTCCTTTTTGTAATCCACCTTTTGTATAAGCATCAATACAATAAGGGCATTTAACCACATGGGAAACTGCTAAAGCGATTAGTGATTTTTCTCGAGCAGTAAGTGCTCCTTCTTCAAATACTTTACCGTAATAATCAAAAAATTTTGTACCAAGTTCTTCGCTCCATTCTGTAATTTTTCCAAATTTTCGAAGATCTTTAGGGTCATAATAAGAATCGTTTGCCATCTTAGTTTGAATTTAAGGATTATTTTATTTAATTGGAGTCGAAAGAAACAGAATTCCTTACCCAATTGCTAAATTTAAAATATAAAATTGTTATAAATGTTTCGTCTATTAAATTTTATATTAGCAGTTCAAGATAATTTACAATGGATTACTTTTTAATTATTACTGAACTTGTTGTTTTAGCAGCAGTATTCGGATACATCAATGTTAGATTTATAAAATTGCCGACGACCATTGGGTTGATGGTGATTACCATACTTTTTACCTTAGGAGTATTTGTATTAAGCTATTTTGATGCAACGCTTTTAAATGCTGAAAAATACATTATCAATCATATCGATTTTAAAACAGTATTATTAGACATAATGCTTAGTTTCTTGCTTTTTGCTGGTGCATTGCATACCAATTTCGAACAGTTAAAAATACAACGATGGCCGGTATTGGTTTTTGCAACTTTAGGGACATTAGTATCCACTTTTTTAGTAGGAATAGGAATGTATTATGGAGTGCAATTAGTGGGCTTCAACATTGAATTTATTTATTGCTTGCTTTTTGGAGCATTAATTTCACCAACTGATCCGATCGCAGTTTTAGGAATTCTGAAAAAAGCAAAAGTTCCTAAAAAATTAGAATCTAAAATAGTAGGAGAATCTTTGTTTAACGATGGGGTTGGTGTAGTGGTTTTTTTAACCATTTTCAATATTGCTAGAAAAGGAAGCGGTCTTGTGGAGCCGATGGAAATTTTAGAATTATTTGGAGTAGAAGTCCTTGGAGGAATTGCTTTTGGATTGTTATTGGGGTGGGTAACCTACAGGTTGATGAAATCGATTGATGATTACGATATAGAAGTCATTATTACTTTAGCAGCAGTAATGGCCGGTACTGCAATAGCACATAAAATTCATGTTTCTGCACCTTTAGCAATGGTTACGGCTGGGTTAATGGTAGGGAACGATACGATAAGAAATAGTGCAATGTCAAAAATTACCGAAAGCTATGTAGATAAATTCTGGGAATTGATAGATATTCTTTTAAATACCATTTTGTTTGTATTAATTGGTATGGAAATATTGGTATTACAATTTGAAACAGGATATTTAATAGC
>CAJXYJ010000027.1 GCA_913063255.1 uncultured Flavobacteriales bacterium
TAAAGAATATATATGGCTGAAGGCGAAAAATTGATCCCAATTAATATTGAGGATGAAATGAAATCGGCTTACATTGATTATTCAATGTCAGTTATCGTGTCAAGAGCATTACCAGATGTTAGAGATGGAATGAAACCAGTTCACAGACGTGTTTTATTTGGAATGCATGAATTAGGTATTAGAGCTACAGGTGCACATAAAAAATCTGCAAGAATAGTTGGGGAAGTTTTAGGTAAGTATCACCCTCATGGAGATACATCTGTTTATGATGCAATGGTGCGTATGGCTCAGGAATGGAGCCTTCGTTATATGTTGGTAGATGGTCAAGGAAATTTTGGTTCTATCGATGGAGATAGTCCTGCAGCAATGCGTTATACAGAAGCGCGTATGCAAAAGATTTCGGAAGACATGCTGGCAGATATTGACAAAGAGACAGTAGATCATCAATTAAACTTCGATGACACTTTAAACGAGCCAACAGTGCTTCCTACTAGAGTTCCTGGACTATTAATTAATGGTGCTTCAGGTATTGCGGTTGGTATGGCCACCAATATGCCTCCCCATAATTTAACAGAAGTTATAGATGGTACCATTGCGTATATAGAGGATAATGATATCGATATAGATGGTTTAATGCAGCATGTAAAAGCTCCAGATTTTCCAACCGGAGGAGTTATTTATGGATATGAGGGAGTAAAAGATGCATTTCATACTGGTAGGGGAAAAATTGTAATGCGTGCCAAAGCTTCTTTTGAAGAAGTTAACGGAAGAGAATGCATTATTGTTTCTGAAATTCCTTACCAAGTGAATAAGGCAGATATGATAAAAAAGACTGCTGACCTTGTTAATGATAAAAAAATAGAAGGTATTTCTAATATTCGGGATGAGTCTGATAGAAAAGGAATGCGTATCGTTTATATTTTAAAGCGAGATGCAATTCCAAATATTGTACTCAATATGCTTTATAAATATACAGCATTACAATCTAGTTTTAGTGTAAACAATATTTGTTTAGTAAAAGGGAGGCCTCGTTTATTAAACCTAAAAGAATTGATTCTTTATTTTGTAGAACATCGTCATGAAGTTGTTGTAAGACGAACGGAATACTTATTAAGGAAAGCTGAAGAACGAGCACATATTTTAGAAGGATTAATTATAGCTTCAGATAATATAGATGAGGTAATACGCTTAATTCGATCTTCAAAAAATGCAGATGAAGCTCGTGCAAAATTAATTGAAGCTTTTAAACTTTCAGAAATTCAAGCAAAAGCAATTGTTGAAATGCGACTTCGCCAGTTAACTGGCCTAGAGCAAGACAAATTGCGGACTGAATATGAAGAATTAATGAAAACCATACAAGGTTATAGAGACATTCTAGCTAGTAAAGAACTTAGAATGAGCATCATTAAAGAAGAGCTTGAAGAAATAAAAGCAAAATATGGTGATGAGCGTCGTTCTGTAATTGAATATGCTGGTGGTGATGTTAGTATTACCGATTTAATTCCTGATGAAAAAGTAGTAATTACCATTTCACATGCAGGTTATATAAAACGTACTTCTTTAAGTGAATACAAAAAACAAAATAGAGGAGGGGTTGGTGCAAAAGCAACATCTACTCGAAATGAAGATTTCTTAGAGCATTTATTTGTTGGTACTAATCATCAATATATGTTGTTCTTTACACAAACAGGAAAATGTTTCTGGATGCGTGTTTTTGAAATACCTGAAGGAACAAGAACATCAAAAGGTAGAGCTATTCAGAACCTTATTAATATAGGGCAAGAGGATAAAGTGAAAGCTTTTATTTGTACTCAAGATCTTAAAGACGAAGAATACATTAATAATCATTATGTGATTATGGCTACTAAAAAAGGGCAAGTTAAAAAAACACCTTTGGAGCAATATTCTAGACCAAGAACTAACGGTATTAATGCTATTACCATAAAAGAAGGAGATGAATTGTTAGAAGCAAAACTAACCACAGGGGATAGTCAAGTAATGTTAGCAGTTAGATCTGGAAAAGCCATCCGTTTTGAAGAAGAAAAAACTCGATCTATGGGTAGAAATGCTTCTGGGGTTAGAGGAATTAGATTAAGAGATGAATCTGATGAAGTAATAGGAATGATTACTATTAATGATTCTGAATCTAATGTTTTAGTAGTTTCAGAAAATGGTTATGGTAAACGATCTAGTTTAGAGGATTATAGAATTACTAATCGAGGAGGAAAAGGAGTTAAGACGATTAGTGTTACCGAAAAGACAGGAAACCTTGTAGCAATTAAAAATGTTACGGATAATGATGATTTAATGATTATCAATAAATCTGGAATTGCAATTCGATTGGCTGTAGAAAGTTTACGAGTAATGGGACGTGCAACACAAGGAGTAAGATTAATAAAAGTTAGAGATGGAGATGCCATAGCTGCAGTTGCTAAAGTAATGTCTGATGATGAAGATGTTGAAATAGATGAGGATGGTAATGTTATTGTTTCAGAAAATGATACAACAACTTCCGATCTATCTGAAGATACAGATCAAGATGTAGCAAGTGAAGAAGAATAATTCAAATAATTTATTTATAAATACAAGTAAAATGAAAAAACAAATTTTAATAGCAGGAATGATAATGATTTCTGCAATAACTTTTGGTCAAAAGAAAGAAATAAAAAGTGCAGAAAAAGCTACAAAATCTGGTGATTTTACAGAAGCTATTTCTATTTTAAATCAAGCAGAAAACCTTATTAGTAGTGCTGATAAAACATTAAAATCTCAATACTATTTAGCAAAAGGTAATGCTTATGTTGGTGCAGCTGGAGAAGAAGATTTAGAAAAGTTGAAAATTGCAGCTGAATCTTTTTCAAAAGCACAAGAAGTTGACCCTAAAGGTAAATATGTTTCAGAATTAGAAACAGCAATGGATAACTTACGTGTTGTTCTTGTAAATGGAGCTGTAAGTGATAGAGATAGTGGAGATTTTAAGTCTGCATCAGAAAAATTATATGCTGGCTATCAAGTAAGTAAAAAAGACACATTATATCTTTATTTCGCTGCAAGTAATGCTGTTAGAGCAAAAGATTACGACAATGCTTTAAAATATTACCAGCATTTAATAGATATTGAATATACTGGTATTACTACCACTTATTCTGCAACAAATAATGAAACCAATGTAGAAAAAGAATTTGACACGAAAGATGGTAGAAATAAAAGCATAAAAGATGGTCTTTATTCAAACCCTAAGGATGAAAAATCTGAATCTAAAATAGGTGAAATATTAAAAAACATGACCTTAATTTATAATACTACGGGTGATACTGATAAAGCTGCAGAATTAATTAAGAAAGCAAGAAAAGAAAATCCAGATAATTTAGCTTTAATGTATGCTGAAGCTAATATGTATTATGGAGCGGGTGATATGGTAGCTTACAAAGCAATCATTTCTGAAATAATCGAAAGAGACCCTAATAATCCTGAGTTGTATTTTAATTTTGGAGTAGCAAGTAAGAAAAATGGTGAAACTGAAGCTGCTATTGAATATTATGAAAAAGCTTTAGAATTAGATCCAAACTATGAAGCAGCTCTTATTAATATAGCACAAATAATACTAGACAAAGATCCGGCAATGATTGAAGAGATGAATGCATTGGGGACTTCAACTGCAGATTATAACCGTTATGATGAAATACAAGAAGATAGAAATAACATGTATAAAGAAGCTTTGCCTTATTTAGAAAAAGCTTTAACATTAAGTAGTGATAAAGTTCAATTAATTAGAACTCTTAGAGATATATATAGTCAATTGAGTATGGATGACAAAGCGAAAGAAATGAGAGCTCGTTTAGAGAAATTAGAGGGAGGGAATTAATCTCCTGTAGTATTGTATAAAAAAAGGCAGTCTTATTAGACCGCCTTTTTTTATACAATACGTTTAATAACTCTCAATTTATGGGTGTGTTTTCTCATTTGGTAATTAAAAATTCCCGAATGATCTAATCTGTCCACACGAACTTGACCATGAGCATGAATAATATAATTATCCTCCATAATAATCCCTACATGAGTGATGTTTCCTTCTTCATTATCAAAAAAGGCTAAATCTCCAGGTTCACTTTCTTCTATAAAACTTAATGAATCTCCTTGTGTAGCTTGTTGACTAGCATCGCGAAGTAATTTATAGCCATTTAATTTATAAACCATTTGTGTAAAACCGCTACAATCAATTCCAAAAGGAGTTTTTCCACCCCATAAATAAGGGCTGTTTAAATATTGATGTGCAGTTTCAATAATATCGGATTTTGGTTGAATACCTGAAATAGTATTGCCATCATAATGATGACCTAAATAAGATGCAGAATTAATAGTAGACCCTAAACAAATGGAAAGTAATTCATTTTCCGAAGTCGTAACAATATCCACTAAGTTTGTGGAGAGATTTTTAGAACTTTTTTCTAATTCATTATAATCTTCTTCCGATATAATTATGTACTGCTTATTGTCTATCCATCCTTCATAATTATCGAAGGATAATCGAATACGACTCCATTTTTTTCTAGTTTCTAAAACCTTAAATGATTCTCCATATAAAACTTGAGAAACCATTTCGCTTGTATCTGAAGCTACAGCTCTAAGTGGAACAATACTCAAATTACAAAGGCCGTAGTTCATTTAATTTAAATTAATATAGAAAGATTTAATGTCAAAATTGAATTTATCTTTCAATTACCATAGCCGATGCACCTCCGCCACCATTACAGATAGCTGCAGCACCAATTTTAGCATTGTTTTGTTTTAATACATTGATAAGTGTAATTAAAATTCTAACCCCACTACAACCTAATGGATGTCCTAAAGAAACAGCACCACCATTAACATTTACATTAGAATCATTTAATCCAAGTATTTTCATATTTGCTAATCCAACAACAGCGAAAGCTTCATTGAATTCAAAATATTCTACATCTTCTATAGACATATTAGCTTTTGCAAGAGCTTTTGGTAAAGCTTTAGCTGGGGCTGTTGTAAACCATTGAGGCTCATGAGCAGCATCCGCATAACTTTTTATAGATGCCAAAGGAGTTAGGCCTAATTCATTTGCTTTTTCTTCACTCATTAATACCATTGCTCCAGCACCATCATTAATAGTAGAAGCATTAGCTGCAGTAACCGTTCCTTCTTTAGTGAAAACAGCACGTAAGTTTGGTATTTTTTCCATTCTCACATTCTTGTATTCTTCATCTTCTGAAAAAATAACTGGTTCTCCACGTCTTTGGGGTATTTCTACAGGAACGACTTCTTCATTAAACTTTCCATCTTCCCAAGCTTTTGCAGAACGTTTATAAGATTGTATGGCATAATTATCTTGATCTTCTCTAGAAAAATCATGTTCTGTAGCACATAAATCTGCACAAACACCCATTGCGTTTTGATCGTATGCATCTACTAACCCATCTTTTTGCATCCCATCTTCCATAGATTTTGGACCAAATTTATGGCCATTTCTTAAATGTACATAATGAGGGATATTACTCATACTTTCCATTCCTCCAGCAATCACTACTTCTGCATCACCCAAAGCAATAGCCTGAGCTGCATTCATGACTGCTTTCATTCCTGAAGCACAAACTTTATTAATTGTTGTACAAGGAACCGAGTCTGGAATACCAGCACCTAAAGCAGCTTGTCTAGCAGGAGCTTGACCAACACCAGCTTGAACTACATTACCCATAAAAACTTCTTCTACAAGAGTTGGGTCAAGATTGATTTTATTTAAAGCACCTTTAATAGCAACAGAACCTAATTTAGTTGCTGTTAAACTAGATAGACTTCCCATAAAACTTCCAATTGGAGTCCTTACTGCAGCGACAATTACAACTTTTTTACTCATTTGTATGTACAATTTTTATTTATAGAATATGAAGTGCAAATTTACACATTTAATATTAAAAATATTCTTGATATTAGTGTAATTGGGATTAATCTACCGATATTTATACCTTTACTACTTATAGTGATTTTTAATGAGTTCAATCTTTTCATTTTTTTCTAAAAACCAATCGTTTATTTATAAGATATTCTTATTTGTAATCGCCACAGTACTAATCATATACTTATTGCCTAAGGGCGGGCAGTTTAAATATAATTTTCAAAAAGGAAAGCCTTGGCAATACGAAAACTTATATGCCCCTTTTAGTTTTACCATTAAAAAGGATAAAGAAAGCTTAGAAAAAGAAATTGAAGCTATTAAAAATGACATTACTCCTTTTTTTGATAAAGACACTCTAAAAATAATTGAAATTAAAACTCTTTATAAAGATTTATTTTTAGAATCTTATAACGATAGCCTATCTATAGAATCCAAGGAGGAAATTTATGACTTAGGAAATACTATATTGAATAAGCTATATTCTGTTGGTGTTGCAAACGAAACATTCCCTTATTCCGAAGATAAAATTATTTATTTAAAAAGTGGAAGTGTAGTAGAAGAAGTTATTTATCAGCAAATTCTATCTATTGATAAACTTGATGAAATAATTAATGAAGAAGTAAATAATTCACAATTATATGATTCAGAAAGTTATTTAAATGAAATCTTATCAAGGGTTGTTACTTCCAATTTATCATACAATAATGAATTAACTGAATCTACCATAAACTCTAGAGTAGAAACTATAAACCCTAATCGAGGTGTTATAGAAAAAGGCAGTAGAATTATTGCCAAAGGGGAGGTAGTTGAAGGCAATAAATTTCAGATATTAACTTCTTTAAAATCAGAGTTCCAGTCTCAAGTATGGAGTAGTTCTAATTATTACTGGCTCTTATTGGGATATTCTCTATTGGTCTTTTTAGTTTTTTTAATGTTATTTCTTTTTCTTAAAAATTATAGACAGGAAATCTATGATAATAATACCAAGGTAACTTTTATATTCTTCAATATAATTGCCATGGTTTTTATGACCACTATTATTGTAAAATATGACGCTACACTTGTTTATATAGCTCCTTTATGTATTTTACCTTTGGTGCTTAAAACGTTTTTTGATGCACGTCTAGGACTTTTTGTTCATGTATTGACCTTATTGCTTTTGGGTTTTATTGTACCTAATAGTTTCGAATTTTTATTTTTACAAATTATAGCAGGAATAGTTACCGTTTTAACAATATCTGAACTCTATAAACGCGCTAATCTATTTATTTCTGTTGGGCAAATCACCTTAATTTATATTATTGGGTATTTTGCTTTTTTCATCATACAAGAAGGAAATATTGAGCTGATAGAATGGGAGTATTTTTATTATTTTGTTTTATGTGGTCTATTAACATTATTTGCTTTTCCTCTAATTTATATTTACGAAAAAATATTTGGTTTGGTATCCGATGTTTCTCTACTAGAATTAAGCGATACAAATTCTAAATTGCTTAAAGAGCTATCTAATAAAGCCCCTGGAACTTTCCACCATTCTCTTAATGTGGCTAATTTAGCTGAAGCTGCTGCAAATGAAATTGGCGCAAATGCCATGTTGGTTAGGGTAGGAGCGCTTTATCATGATATCGGAAAAATGGTAAATCCTACTTATTTTACTGAAAATCAAATAGCTTCTATCAATGCTCATGATGAATTAGATCCAAAGGAGAGTGCTCAAATAATTACAGATCACGTTATTAATGGAATTGAGATTGCTCGAAAAAATAAGCTTCCAGATCGTATTATTGATTTTATTAGAACCCATCACGGAACTAGTATTGTTTATTATTTTTATTCAAAAGAAAATGAAAATATTGGTTCTGCAGATAAAAAAGATTTTTCATATCCAGGTCCAATTCCTTTTTCTAAGGAAACTGCAATATTAATGATGGCAGATAGTGTAGAAGCAGCAAGTAAAAGCTTGAAAGAGCCAACATCTTCAAAATTGGATGCCTTTGTTGAGAAGATTATTGACGGCCAAATGGAGCAGGGGCAATTTTTAAATGCGAATATTACTTTCAAAGAAATTCAATTGATCAAAAAAGTTTTAAAAAAGAAATTGAATAACATCTATCATCTAAGAATAGAATATCCAGAGTAGTATTATGTGTTTCGATATATCCTCCACAAAAATTAAGCAAATGGTTAAAAAAAACCAAAACGCTTTATTTTATAAGAATTTCGACTATGAACCTTTTTATCATGCCAATGGTTTTCAACATCCTACTGTATCCATTATAAAATTGGGTGAACCACATACTATTTATCCATCTACCTGGGGTCTTGTTCCAGATTGGGGCTTGGACGATGTTACTAGTTTCAGAAAAAAATACAATACTCTAAATGCAAAAAGTGAAACCTTATTCACTTCAAACATGTATAAAGAAAGTGCTTTGGAGAAAAGATGTTTGATTATTGCAGATGGCTTTTTTGAACCACATCGATCTTATGATGAATCTATTCCATATTACTGTTATATCCCTTCTACTGAATTCTCGGATGGTAGAGATATATTTGTTTTTACAGGTATTTATAATGAATTGAGCGGTGTTTCTAGTTGCTCTATAATTACTACGGAAGCAAATGATTACTTTGCAGAAATACATAATATAAGAAAAAGAATGCCCATTGTTTTAGATGATAATTTAAAAGGGGAGTGGTTGAATGAAAAAATAAATAAAAGCCAAATTACAGAGATTATGAATGATGGCTTCACCAAAAAAGAATTTAAAGCACATTCGGTTTCTAAGGGATTATACCAAAAAAAAGCCAATACTAATATTTCAAGTATATTAGATCAAGTTAATTATAATACCCTTTTCGATTAATTTTTATCTTGTAGAATAGGAACTTTATCCTCAATTAAATCTATCGGTTTACTTACTTGTTTTGGAGCTTTAAACCGATAGCCTATAAAAACATGAAAATTGTATTTAATGGGTTGAAGATTAATATTGTCATCATTGTACTTTTCACTGTTCATATTATAGTTAAATCCAGAGCCAAAATAATATTTTTTTCCGTTATATCCAGCTGAAAAACCACTACTTAGGGCAAAGAATGTTTCATTGTCTTTTTCCTTTTCTTCACTTTCTTCTGAATGATATGTAGTTTCATAAAAGTCAATACCTATGCCTGGATTGGCACGAATGTTTATATACCAATAGCTGTGTATTATATAGGTATAATGATACCCCGCATTGAGAATAGCACTAAAGCCATTATATTCATTATAATTTGATTTATAATAGATGTCGCCATTCTCCCCATTAACTTTGTTTGTTCCAGCTACATCATAAAAGTTATAATTTATTCCTACCGAAAATGAACCAGCAGATTTTAATTGTATTTCTGTATTAGATTCAACAGCCTTAACAGAATAATTTTCATTAAAATTATAATGTGAGGAGCCAGAAATTATATTTGTAGTTAGGTTAGGTAATTGTATCCTGAAATCTGAATCGAAAATACCAAAATCATCTGTATTATCTATATAAAATCCTCTAGTGTAATTGTATTCAAATCGATAAGTCCATTTATCAAACAATAATTTTAATTTAATTCTAAAAAAATCTGTTTCTCCCTTATTTTCTATTTCACTATCAGATAAACCAGGGCGAACTCCTAATCTAACAGATAAAAACTTATAACTAAAAACAAAACCCAAACTCGCTTTTAAATTTGTTTTTATAACAGCTCTTTCTCCTTCATAAGGCATGAAATATTTTACCTGATCATTAGTTATATCAAATTTGATGTTTAACTGCTTATTATGATCTTCTATATATAAATTGTTTGTATCAGCAACACTACTATCCTTTTCAACATTGTTTTGCGATAAAACGAAAATTGTATTTAATAATACTATTAATAGTAAGCAGGATTTATTCATTTAAAAATATAGGTTGAAAATAAATTCTATTTTTATAATAAGAATCGATAGTTTAATGATAGCAAGAATGACTTTCTGTCACCAATTAAACCAACTTCAGAACGCAACATCCAATGTTTATTATACTGGTATTGTATACCAATTAACCCATTCCATCTTTCTTTCACTTGTTTATCCATTCCGTATTTTATAATCGTTTCTCCATCTGCACTTTCAATCCTATCTACAATATCTGGTATTGGACTTGCATCCACTAATAACTTTCTTTGGGGGCTAAGGTCATCATACCACTCATTATATTCTGCGACAAATGCATCTCTATTATCCCAAACCTCAGATGGTAAAGCATCAATTAATTTTATTTGACCTTGAGTGTCTGAGTTCATTTGAATACTCATTGCTCCAGCCCATAAAGCAATATTACTTTCTGGGTGGTTTTTAAAGACAAAAGTATGTCCCATACGTATTCCTAGTACATTAGTTCTTACTGGCTTATCTAATAGTTCTGGTTTGTTCCAAGTCCAGTTTGCATCAACAGAAAACCAAACTGGCCCAATACCACCCGCTCCTAAAACTCCTACACCTACTGTATTAAAACTTTGATCTACAATAGATTTAAATTCTAATGGAGCTACAATATTAACTTCTGTATGAGATTCTCCGTAACCAAAAATACCATAAACATTTAAAAATGGTAAAATCCATAAATCTGGTCTTACATTAATAGAATATGATCTGTTAGTATTCTTTCCAAAATCAACAAATTCTATATCTGTGAGTGGTATATCTATATTATCAGCTTCTATACCAAGTTGGAGCTTATCAAATACTAGGCTTTGATCCATCAACATATAATTTGCCATAAGTCCAGCAGGATAAGGAATGTCAAATCCTTTAGTGTAAGCACCTTGCCCTAAAATAGGGAAGAGGTAATTATATTCTACTTGTTTTAAACTATCGGTATAAATTTGATGTTTTGATTTAACTTTTGTAGATGCATATTGTGCATGTGATTGATTTGAGTATAAAAATATACCTAGTAAAACTAAAAGTGTGATTCTCATAGACTATTGTTTTTTTTATTTTCTTTGGCTTTCTTTCGTTCTTGTTTTTTGGTAGCTTTTTTAGCTTGCTTTTTTTCCAGAAGCATAAGTTTTACTTCTTTAATTTCTTGCTTTTTAGCCTCACTAACACCAAAGGGGATTTTAGCACTTAAAAATAAAGAACTATTATTAGTACCTGATTTATCTTTATATATATTGGTGAAACCATAATAATAATTTGCACTTATTGTCCAACTTAATCCTCTTAAAAATCGATAACCAACACCACCAGTAACACCCATATCAAACCAATTCATATTATCTCTATTATCTTCCTTAATTTGTACAGAATTACCATCTTCATCATCGAAATTATATTCTATCCAACCTCTATAAACAAGTCCAACTTGAGGACCAGCCTCAACATGAATATGGTTTTTAAACTTATATTTTGCTTTTATAGGAACCAAAAAGGCGCTCATTTTTTGAGTATACTTTCCACCTTCAATATCATGGATTTTTGCTCCTAAATAATTAAGATCATTTATTGTTAACTCATCAGCTCCTAAGGTAGATTTAACTAAAACGCCAGTATTCAAAAACCAATTTTCTTTCATTTTAATATCGAAATAAAATCCTAAGAAGAAGGAGTTGTCGTATTTTTTGGTTTCTAATCCACCAATACTTGAATAATTCAACCCTCCATCCAGCCCAAATTCAATTTTACCAGTATTTAATTTATCTCCCAATAATAAAGCGATTAGTACTTGAGACTGAAGATTATACACAAAAAATAATAAGAAAATTGTAAAAAAATATTTTTTCATTTTTATTAGATTTAATATCAAAAATAAAGATTTATTTGCTTTTTCAATTTGTAATTTACTAATTAAATACTATTATTTCAACCAAGAAGATCCAAACACTACATATACAGCCCAATCTTCAGGCCCTCTGGCAACATCAAGCCCCATTTTAAGCCCAAATATACGAGCTAATGTATATCTAAATCCACCACCTGCATTCCAGACTAATTCTTCTGCTTGATAATTATTCTTTTCATTAAATGTATTACCAATACCTCCAAATGCAACTAAGCCCCAACGATAATTTAGATTAAATAAGTGTTCTGTTTCTATTAAGGCAGTTAAATCTCCTTGGTATCTTAGTGCTGGGACTCCTCTTAATTCAATATAAGGTTTTGCATAAAAAGGAGTTTCTCCTGTTGCAAACCGCGATGCGATACGCAATCCAGGAATCCAAAATTCACTAACTGGGTAATAATATAGGGTAAAGAAATTTAATGTCCCCCAATTTTTATCACTCCCTAAAAGTTCTAAATTTTGATCATAGCTGGCATGTACTTTTAATCCTTTGGTAGGGGAGAAGATATTGTCATAGTTTTCAAACTCTCCAATAAAGGAAACTCCACTATTCCAAAGATCAAAATCAGTGATACTAACTTCAGGAAACTCAGGGTTTAATAGAAAATCTATATTAATTTTTGAAAGTTGATATTTACCTCCAAAGAAAAAATTACTATCTTTTATTCTAAAAAGAGCTTGTTGCAAAAAGAAATAACTACTTAAATTAAACTCTTTAGATTTATCAGGAATCACCTGACTGTAATAGGTTAAATTAACATCTGCATAAGCAAGTAATCCACGATATCTTATATGATCATTCTTCCAGATACCAGAATAACCACCACCTACAAACCATGTTCCGTTTTCTGTATAACCACCAGCAATTCCAACTATATCTGGTTTTTGAAATGTTTGATTTTCATTGGTTTCTTTAGTAATAAAGTATAGTCCTGCAGCAGCTAATCCATAACCAACAGCTGGTTCGGTAATTGGAGAAAGGATAGGCAAAACACCATTTAATTCACCTAAAAATCGACTTAAATCTATGGCTCCATCTATAGAATCTCTATGTTTTTTTAAGAATTGAGAGTACCCATTAGAGCTATAACCTAAAAAGAAAAGAAATAAAAATAAGTACTTAGTATTACCCATTATTCTTGTTTTTATTTTTATCAAACCATATAAAGCTATATGCAAAAAGATAGGTTGTAAAATCTGTTCCACCTGCTGTGTATATGCCGTTTGTGACAACAAATTTAAGGGAGCCAAATTTGTTTAAACGATAAGAAGTAGTGATGCCGTATTTTGAATTTTTCTGATAATTATCTTGTCCAATATTATTAATAGAGGTTTCACCATATGCAACTTGACCAATAGATGCGGATATCCATAATTTTGGATTAAAAATATATGCCATATGTAACTGTGAGCTCAATAAAGGTTTTTGGCTTAATGTGTTCCCATTATTAAACGATGTATTTTCTGTAAAAAACCAAGAATCTACATGAAGTTCTAAAACTATTTTTTTTGAAACTAAATAAGAACCAGCAACTTTAACCTGAAAGCCCCATCTATTGGCCCCCATATTAATAAGTTTTGTATCATCATATTGACCTAATGGAGCTTTAATTTTTAGAGCAGCACCCAATTTAAATTTTTTCTTTTCTCTTACTTTAAATTCTTGAAGGTTTAATGCTTCTTCTCCTATTAATATCATGGATAATCTTAAGGAAGGATCATGAAGACCATTTTTATAAACGGTTGTGTCTACTTTATAAACCAATGCATTTAAATTACCAAAAGAGTAAGTACTAACAACATCAATTTTTGCAGGTTTATTAAACAATTTAAAACTACGCCCATAAAATCCTATAACTGAATTTAATTTTGCGTTTAGATTTTCAATCTCTTGAGCATTTAAAAGAATGTCTCCTGAGGAATAACCATATGCTGTACCTGCAAAATTTGTTTTTAGGGGTACAGAAGATAAAAATCGTGGTTCTAAATCTTGAGCTTGAAGAGGGGAAACAAATAATACCCCTATTAATCCTAGTGCAAATAGGATTAATTTGTTTTTAAAAATTATATTAGACAAGCTTTGAAATTTTTTGAGTTAGTCAATAAACTCAAAGATAAAAAATAATACTAGTATATTAATCTAATATGGAAAGTTTAATATGACTTGTTTTTTGATCGAAGTGAATCTTTTTTATTTTAAACTTTTTCTTATATCTACTGCAATTAACCTCCCTAATTGTCCATAAGATTTAGAGACTTTAGTGTCTTGATTAACATTTTTATAGGCTCCTGAATTAACTTCATTATATCGAATGTTTAAAAGCATATTTTCAGGTTCATTACTATTATAAATAGATATGTTTACTGTTATTTTTGAATTAGCTATAGTAGATTCATCGTTGTATTCAGTATAGAGATTAACTGTATGTATTTTCATCACATAATCAACAGCATTTAAATTTGCATAATCAACATTATCTAAATTCTTTCCAACTTTTATATTGGCTTTTTTTAAATAATAATTAAATCTTTTGATAAACTCAGGTTCATAATATTTCTCTCTATCAGAAAACCAATCTTTTTTAAACTTATCTCCTTTGCCAGTTTCAATAATATTGTACTCTTGGACTTTAGAATTGAGAAAATCTCCTTCAGTATCATAAAGCGGAACACTTAAGTTTGAATAATCAAAAATTAAATTATAAGCAGAAATTCCTTTTAAATTTGAAAAATCCCCTTCTAATATTTCAACCCCTTGAGAAAATAATGTTGCCGAAAATAATATTATAAATAAAGAAAAATGTTTCATTTTTTTATTGTTTTGAATTGATTTGGTTAATTAAATATAATTAAAATATTATTAATCAGACTCTTAATGGTTAAAATAGGGGTTTCTTCTTCTTCCAAAAGGGGTTTTATATCCTTTCCAATTAAGGATTTATCCTTTTTTAGTATTTGATATTTATAATACTTTAGGCAAACGATTTGGGTTAGGGGTTTTGCTTAATTTTAAATAAATCCATTCCTTTTAGTATCTTTAAATTGCATTAACTAATAAAAAATTAGCGTTATGAAAATAAGTAAAAACGGTTTAGATTTAATAAAGAAGTATGAAGGCTTAGAGTTAGAGCCATATTTATGCCCAGCAAATGTGCCTACAATTGGTTATGGTGCAACTTACTACCCTGATGGGGAAAAAGTTTCTATGGATGATTTAAAAATAACAGAACTTTATGCAGAAGAACTGCATTTATCTATGCTTAGTAGATATGAAAAAGGTGTTGATAGGTATGTACAAGTTGAAATTAATCAAAATCAGTTTGATGCTTTAGTGTCATTTGCTTATAACTTGGGATTGGGAGCATTAAAAAGTAGTACATTGTTAAGAAAAGTTAATCTAAACCCATGTGATGAAAATATTACTTATCAATTTAATAGATGGACAAAAGCGGGTGGTAGGGTATTAGCAGGTTTAGTGAAAAGAAGAAACGAAGAAGGTAATTTATATTTTAGTTTGATATAGATAAAGAGAATCCTCTTATTATAAAATGAAAACTGTGCGTTTTTGAAGGATTTTTGGACTATTAGTATAAATTAAAAAACAAACCCCTTAATATATAATATACTAAGGGGTTTTGATGTGAGCCCGACAGGATTCGAACCTGTGACCGCCTCCTTAGAAGGGAGGTGCTCTATCCAGCTGAGCTACGAGCCCATTAACAAAAATGGTAGCTTTTGCGGCTGCGAATATACAAATTATATTAAATATAAAGAGAAATTGTGTATTTAAAAATTAGCGTTTATTGTTAATAATGGACCTTGAAAAGTTAATGAAAATTTACCATCCCAATTATCTTGTTCCACCTTTGATGTAAAATCAAAATATCTATAATTTAACCCTACTCCTATATTCTTATGAAACTGGTAATTAGCGCCAGCGCCAAGATTCCACATATTCCCAGAATAATCATTTATCGATAAAGCAAACCAATCTACTCTTGCTGTTAACATCCATTTTTGAGTTGGTGCATAATAATACCATGCACCAATATTGGGAAGTGGAGCAACTACATTTGCGGTGTTTCTTTCAAAATTAACTGCAGCTCCTTCTCCAGTATCTTCGTTGTTTATATATGCATCACCTTCAATATACGTTTTTATATCTAAAATATGTGAACCAAGGCCGAGCCCTAACTCATGTTTTTGGCCTTTGCTAATTGTTCTTCCAAACATTATTCGATACATATTAAGATTCATCCCTAATTCAATTCCAGCACCTCCTCTATATATTTGATCTTCCCATTCAAAATCTTCATCTATTCTTTTACTAATTCCATTTTTAACACCAAAATATTCGGCTGAAAGAGTCCACATTCTAGCAAATCTCCAATTAAAGTTTAAGAATAAAGTAATTTCATTATCATTAAAATCTGCCTTTTCACTAAAGTCAATAATTTCATTATCGCTTTCTCCATTTACTCCAATTTTAATTCCTTTTGTAGAACTATAAACACCTGCATAAAGAATTAATCTACTAGAAAGCAATGGGTGTTGGTTATCTATATTAGAATCAGCTTTATTTGAATCTTCATTTTCTTGAGCAATTATTGTCCCTTGAATTAGAAAAATAGTAACAAATACTATGGAAGTAAAATATTTCATAAAAAATGATTAGAATTAATTAGCGTAAGTTAATAATTTTTTATGAGTAGATATTTCTAAAAAGGAAACATTTTTAAAATATATAATTTAACTTTGAGAATGATATATAATTTTTTGAAAACAATATTTTTAATAATTATATTTTTTCCTTTTATATTATTTTCTCAAACTATTGATTCATTGAAAGTAAATGAATATATAGAAATAATGGACAATAAACTAAGTGTAAAGCTTGATATTGATAATGATATTGTGACTTTTACTGCTGAGGAGAATGGAGTTAAATTCGATATTAAACCTAACATTGATTATCGCTCTGAGATATCTATTCATTATCGATTTATCTCTTTTAAATTAGGCTTTTCACCACATTTATTTACCAACTTCGATGAAGAAGAGAAGGGGGAAACCAAAATTTTCAAATTTGAAACCGATATTTTCATTAATAAATGGGTGCAAACCTTAGGTTATTCTCAAGTAAAAGGATTCTACTCACCAAATTTTCCATTACCTGAGGATTATCCTTCAGACTATTTAATTCTAGATCAGTTAAAAACGAAAACTTTTAAAGGGATAACTCGCTATCGATTTAATGATAATTATTCTTTTAAAAGCTATTGTTGCTCAAACCGAAATTCAACGAAAAAGTTCAGGAACCTTCATTCCTGCTTTTAGTTATAGTTATAATAGGATGCATAATAATGCTACACAACAAAAACTGAATACTTTCAATTTAGTTTTAAGTGCGGGTTATTTGCACACTTTTGTATTAAATGAAAAACTATATGCAAGTATAGGTGCTTCTCCTGGAGCAGGAGTAGATTTTAATACAATTAAAGCAGAAGCTAATAATGAGGAAGTAACAGATAATGACACCAATTTCACATTAAATTTTGATGGACATTTAGGATTGGGCTATAATTCTGATAAGTGGTTTGTAGGAAGCTATTTTTGATTATTAACAACAACAAGGAAAGAAACCTCTATCGTAAATTACGATACTTTTAGAACACATTTCCAATTATTTCTTGGCTATCGGTTTGGAGCACCAAAATTTCTAGAAAAACAAGTGGATTGGATAGAGGAGAAAGAGCCATTTTAGAATATAAAAAAAGCCTAACTTTAAATAAAAGTTAGGCTTTTTGTCGGGGTGGCAGGATTCGAACCTGCGGCCTCCACGTCCCAAACGTGGCGCGATAACCGGGCTACGCTACACCCCGAGTAAGTTATCTGGAAATTTTCTTCCTATTTCAATGATGCGGAGAGGAAGGGATTCGAACCCCCGGTACCCGTTAGAGTACAACTCCTTAGCAGGGAGCCCCGATCGACCACTCTGGCACCTCTCCAATTTAAAACAACTAATTGTAATAAATTGCGAGTGCAAATGTACCTTTTTTAATTGTTATAATACAAACAAATTTTAGGCTTTTTTTATTAAAAATTTATGTCGTTTATTTTCAGACTTTTGTGCAACCCAAAATCACTTTCTTTTTATTTTCTAGAGTAGTAAAAAACAAATAATCTGATCCGCCGTCTTTAATTTTCCATTTTTTGCTTAAAAAAGCAACATTTTCTGGAAAGTTTCGGGTTGCTACATTTGCTTTTTTATTTTTTAAAAACTCTTTTATTTCTCTTTTATGATATGGAATTACCTGATTTATTTTAAATCTTCTCCCCGGAAAATTTATTAATTTAGTACTAGTGTATAGATGGGTATGTTTATGCAATTTATCTATTTGAAATTTTTCAGAAAGCAAATCAAAAGCACCGCTCTTCATTATTGCTGAATTTGGCACATAAAGGTAAGTTGAAGGTAAAGCTAGGGTTGTTGCACAGGTTTCATTTAAATCAAACTCAAATTCTTCATTTGTGGATTTTGAAAAATTTATTGTTTTTACTTTAGGTCTATACTCCTTATTTTTATCTAACAACCATAATAATTCTTTTACTTCATTATTTACTGCTACGATATGTAATTCAGAAACATATTGCAATTCTTTTAAGCCCACCGTAATATCTAACATGGGTGAAGTTTTTATTAATATTGTATTGCAATGCTTAAAAAGTAATTCTAAATTTTCAGGAATATTTGGCTCGCAATCTTTTAAAAAGAAAACCTTCCCTTTGTTTTGGTGACGTCGTGAGGGGTCAGCATAGATTACATCGTAATAGGACTTTGTTAGTCGTTTTAATCCATCTTCAGGAAAACATGTAACATTGTTTATATTGAAGGTATTAAAATTGTGCTTGGCAATATTGGATAGGGAATTATTGAGTTCAAAATGATGAATATCTTTAAATTTTTCAGAGAAGAAAAAACTATCCACTCCAAAACCACCAGTGACATCTGCCAACTCCTTTCCTCGAACAATAGATGCTTTATACTTTGCAGTAATTTCTGAAGAAGTTTGCTCTAGATTAAGTTTTGGCGGAAAGTAGATACTCTTTGTGCGATACCAAGTTGGAAGTTTCTTTTCTGTTTTCTGTCGACTTTCAATCTGTTGTATAAGATCTTGTACAGAAACCTCTGTAAACGGACTTCCTGAAAGCGCAAGTCTTGTGAGTTCTCCTGTAAAATTTAGGATAAACTCCTGAACTTCTTCAGATAAAATGTGTTTATTTAAACAAATATTATAAGTCTTTAGTGAGTTGTTGCACTATTTTATTATCTGACAAAAACTCTTTTAAAATTACTTTAATTGAAGTGTAAGCTGGTACTGCAATTATTAATCCAATCACACCAAATAATAAACCTGCTATAGAAATAATTAAGAATATTTCTAATGGATGAGACTTCACACTTTTTGAAAATATTATAGGCTGACTAAAGAAATTATCTACTAATTGACCAACTAAAAATCCAATAAAAACGAATATTGTTTTAGGTAACATTACAGCTTGAAAATCGCTTCCAATAAAATTACTCATCGTTAAAAAAATCATTAAAATACCACCTATCATAGGACCCACATAAGGAATCAAATTTAGCAAAGCACATAAAAAAGCAATCACCACGGCATTTTTTACGCCAAATATTAATAATACCGAAGTATAAATAACAAAGAGAATTAGAATCTGAAAAATAAGTCCGATAAAATATCTAGATAATAAATCTTTAATTTTATTCATGGATCTTTGTGAGCCTTCTTCTTTACCAGTTGGCACAAATGTAAGCACTGCATTTCCTAATAGTTTACTGTCTTTTAGAAAGAAAAATGAAATAAATATTATAGAAAACAATGCAATACTAAAACTCCCTAATCCACTTACGGCCGAATTTAAAAAATCAGGAATAATTGAAAAGTCAATTTTTGAGAATAAATTATTTTTATTGAACCTTTGATCAAATTCAATATTCTTATCCAAAAAGAAAGCAATTGTTTTTTCGTAAACACTTTGAAATGTATTTCGAAGTTCTTCAATATTCAATAAAGATAAATTTTGTCCTTGCTCAACTATTAAGGGAATAAACAAGCCTATTAAGCTAAAAACCAAGCCCATTATAAATACAATTGTCACCACAACTGCTAGAGTGTTGTTAAACTTAAGTCTTTTTTTTAAGAGCCTAACAATTGGTAAACCTATAAGTGATATTACTGCAGAAATTACAACATAAACAATTACCGATTGTATTTTGTATATAAAATATAACACTAATATTCCGCCAATTATGGAAGCAATAGCTTTTAAAATTCCACTAGAAATATCTTTTGAATTCATTTAGTAAATATATAATTTATTTATAATAGAGTGCAATGCAATAGTTGCAGCTTGTACTACATTCATACTACTGTTTTCTCCAAACATTTGAATATGGATAGTTGCTGGGTTGTTTTGTAACACCTTATTTGAAACTCCTTTTTGCTCATTTCCGATAACTAAAGCAACTTTTTGATCCTTTGGTAAAGTAAATTTTTCTATAGGGATACTTGTGTCTGTTATCTCTAAGGCTACAATTTTAAAGTTACTTTTTTTGAGATTCTCAATGGTTGTCACAATTGATTCGGATTCTGAATAGTTTACTTTTTTTTGAGTGCTTCTAGCGGTTTTTTGGAGGCGTGGAGATTTAAAGTTAATTATAGCATCACAAAATATAATTTCTGAAACACCTAATGCATCGCATATTCTGAATAAAGAACCTATGTTTGAAGGGCTTTGCACGCCATCACAAACTAGGGTAATTGGAAACTTTTTAATTGCAAAATTGGTGCTTGTATGCGTGTGTTGAGAAGACATTAATTTTCAAAAGCATATTTAATAATATTGGCACCCATACGTAGTGCTTTTAATCTAACTTCTTGCGGGTCGTTATGAATTTCAGGGTTTTCCCATCCATCTCCTAAATCACTTTCAAAAGTATAAAGCAAAATTAATCGGCCTTCATGGGTAATTCCTAAGGCTTGCGGCCGAGTGTTGTCATGTTCATGGATTTTAGGCAAACCATCTGAAAAAGTAAAATGATAATTGAAAATTGGATGATCTTTATGTAGTTCAGTTAATTCATTATTAGGAAATATTTTTAACAACTCCTTTCTTAAATATTGATCCATTCCATAGTTATCATCAATATGGAGGAAGCCTCCACTTAATAAATAATCTTTTAAGTTTTTCGCTTCCTCTTGAGTAAAAAACACATTTCCGTGCCCTGTCATATGTACAAAAGGGAAATCAAACAAATCCACATCATTTGGCTGAACCGTTTGAGGTTTAGGATTTATAGTTGTATCTATTTGTTCGTTACAAAACTGTATTAAATTTGGCAATGAAGTTGGGTTGCTATACCAATCACCACCTCCACCATATTGTAAAACTGCAATTTCTTGTGCAGAAAGGTTTATGAAAACTAGAATGAAAAGGAAGAGAAATATTTTTTTAAGCATAGCATTCAAATGTACAAACTTTTTATATTATTCATTGACAAAAGCAACACTATGACAAGCAACAATTGCAGCGGTTTCTGTTCGTAACCTACTTTCTCCAAGACTTACTGGAATAAAGCCATACTCTTTAGCTAAAGTGATTTCGTTTGTAGAAAAATCACCTTCAGGTCCTATAAGAAGAATGACTGATTTTTTTGGTGTAAGTATGTCTTTTAAGGATAACTTTTTCGTGTCTTCACAATGTGTAATTAATTTTTGACATTCATTTACCTCTTGTTCCTTTAAAAATTCTTTTAAGGATATTGCAGGGTTTAAAATGGGTAAATAAGCCTTTAGTGATTGCTTCATTGCACTTAATATTTTCTTTTTAAAACGTTCGTGTTTTATCACTTTTCGTTCACTATGCTCACAGAATATTGGGGTTATTTGAGTAATGCCAATTTCTGTAGCTTTTTCTAGAAACCATTCGTACCTATCGTTAAGTTTTGTTGGAGCTACTGCTAGGTGCAAATTATAGGGGAGAGGAGATTGTTCTTTAATGACAATAACTTTAGCTAAGCAATATTTTGGGCTTGCCAATGTTAATTCTACATCAAAAAATAATCCTTTACCATTGGTAAGATTTAATAAATCTCCCTCTTGCTTTCGCAATACTCTTGAAATATGTCTACTTTCTTCTTTATCAAAAATAATGTCTTTGGAAGTTTCAGATATGTTAGGGTTGTAAAATAATTGCATAATGTAAACTATGGATTACTTTTTAATATGGCATGTTCAATACCCAATTCTACCCATTGTTGGAGTTTTTCTTCAGTATCAAATCCTTTTTCTGAAACAAATATAAATTCTTTCATGGGTTTACCAGTAAAATCCATAGGAGTAACATAAGGCATAGCAAGTACTTTGTTCATTTTTTCTGAAATAACTCGAACCATAAGGCGTTCTTTCGTTTCGCCTACACACATTTTACCTTTATATAGAAAACAATTTCCACCAAACATTCGCTTATCAATGATATTATCTTTCCAAGGAACAATGGAAGCTTGTATTCTTTTTACTATTTCTTCTGATTTTGAATTCATGTTAAAATTTCATTCTTGCCATTGCAGCGATATCATTTTCAGCAAAAAGCTGTTGTTTAAATTTTAATTCACCCACAATAGATATCATTGCTGCATTATCTGTACAATATTCAAATTTTGGAATATGTGTAGTCCATCCCAAAGTCTTTTCCGTATTCTTAAGAGCCATTCTTATTCCAGAATTTGCAGATACTCCACCGCCTATAGCAATTTCCTTAATTCCTGTTTCTTTTACCGCATTTTTTAATTTATCCATTAAATAATCTACAATCGTAAATTGCAAACTTGCACAAATATCTTCTAAGTTTTCAGAAATAAAGTCAGGATTTTTTGCAGTATTTCTTTCCACAAAATATAATACAGCAGTCTTTAACCCACTAAAACTAAAATCCAATGGACCAACTTTTGGTTTTGGAAATTTAAATGCTTTAGGATTTCCTTGTTGGGCATATTTGTCAATTAAAGGGCC
>CAJXYJ010000028.1 GCA_913063255.1 uncultured Flavobacteriales bacterium
AATCGCCGTAGAACAATGGGAAATTTAATAGCCTTGAGCGATTATTATTTTCCAATGTTTGAACAGGAATTAGACAAACATAACCTTCCATTAGAGATTAAATACTTGGCTGTAGTAGAATCTGCTTTAGATCCTATAGCGCAATCTAGAGTTGGAGCAAAGGGACTTTGGCAATTTATGTTTGCCACTGGAAAAATGTATGGCTTAGAGGTTAGTTCTTATGTAGACGAACGTGCAGACCCTGCAATGGCTACCGAAGCTGCAAGCAAATATTTAAAAAGCCTGTATGGTAGTTTCAACGATTGGGATTTGGCTTTAGCAGCTTATAATTCTGGCCCAGGAAATGTATCGAAAGCCATAAGAAGATCCGGAGGAGAAACTAATTATTGGAAGATTAGAAAAAAACTACCTAGAGAAACCGCTGGATATGTGCCTGCGTTTTTAGCCACCATGTATATTTTTGAGTATGCTGAAGAACATGGCTTTAAAAGTACTGGTCCGAGATATCATCAAATAGCAACAGATACCATACAGGTAAAAAGATTGATAACTTTAGAACAAGTAGCACAAGTGGTCAACCTTCCTATAGAAGAGGTTCAATTTTTAAACCCTTCCTATAAGGTTGGAATCATCCCATATATTAAAGATAAAAATTATGTGCTAAGATTACCAGTGGATAAAATAGGAATATTTGTAACTAATGAAGAAGCGATATATGCACATGTAGAAGAAGAAATTAAAAACCTAGAAAAACCATTACCGACCTATGTAGAACAACCAGACAGGATTCGATACCGAGTGCGTAGTGGGGATTATTTAGGGAAAATAGCCGAACGTTATGGAGTTGGTGTTAGTCAGATAAAAAAATGGAATGGTCTTAAAAGTAACAATTTAAGGGTTGGACAGCGATTAACCATTTATCCACGAAAACCGTTTGATGCCAAGAATGAAACTTCAGTAGCGAAAACAACAACTCAAAACAACGTAAAAATTTATACGGTTAAAAATGGAGACTCCCTTTGGAGTATCTCTCAAAAATTTCCAGGAGTTACCGTTCAGAAAATAAAAAATTGGAACGATATTAGCAGTAACAATTTAAAACCCGGAATGAAATTAAAAGTTTCTAAGGGTTAATAAAATTAAATTCCATTTAAAATGAAGTCATTTTATATTGCATTACTTTCTGTATTAATTCTTTTTTCTTGTGACAATAGCGGCACAAAAAAAAATAATTATCGACAACAATCTGTAGGTAACATTAACGCTTTACAAGTTGTAATAGAAGATGATTTATGGACGGATATTGTTGGGGAAGAAATAAGAAAATATTTTGCTGCTCCAGCTGATGGATTGCCACAAGACGAGGCTATTTTCAGTATAAATCAATTGAATCCTTCAGCTTTTTCGGGATTTATGAGAAGTAATCGTATTTTATTACATGTAAGTTTAGGAGAAAATGAATCTGTTAAAGTTGCTAAAGATCCTTTTGCAAGACCCCAAATTGGCGCCTTAATTGTCGCTAAAACAAAAGAAAGATTAGTAGAATTAATCGCAGAAAATCAAGAAAGAATAATCGATTCTTTTTATAAATCTGAAATTAAAGAAAGACAACGGAGAACTTTAATTTCTCCAAAAAAGATAGATTCATTACAAGAACGATTTGGATTAAGTATAAAAATTGCATCTGCCTATAGAATTGCAAGTCAGTCGGATGATTTTTATTGGCTTCGAAAAGACCTTGAGGATAATGGATCTACCAATATCTTAATCTACGAAGCGCCACTTTATTCTATTACAAATGATAGCTTAGTATTAGAAGAAATAATTAAAATTAGAGATTCTATTGGCGGAGGTCATTTGCCCGTAGAAGACGACTCTAGATTTATTACAGAAGAAGCATATTCAACGTCATTATACAAGTCTGAAATAGATGGAAAATTTGCATATGAAACCAAAGGTATTTGGGAAGTGGAAGGAGCGTTTATGGCTGGACCTTTTATTAATTATGCAATATATGATGAAAAAAACAGCAGATACTTAATTATTGAAGGGTTTACGTACGCGCCATCCGTAAGAAAGCGTAACCTTCAATTTGAATTAGAATCGATAATAAGATCAGCTAAAATAAATTAAAAAGGACTATTTGTTTTCGTCCAATTTAGTAGAGTCATCGGAGTCGTCTTTAGAAGCATCTTTAAATTCTTTTAGACCACTTCCTAAACCTCTCATTAATTCAGGGATTTTTCTTCCTCCAAACAATAATAATACAACTACAACGATTAAAACTATTTGTGGCCATCCTATCATTAAAGGAACTATTGCTAAATTCATAATAAAATTATTTAAAGCACAAATGTAACAAGAATTCATTAGAATTATCGTTTTCATTTTAACTTTAGTGTATAGCGCTTACATTGTTTTATATTTGCTAAATAGAGGAATTAAAAAATGAATAAGGAAAAGAGATCAAAAAAAATTAAAAGCAAACTTCTTAATAAGTATCGTCTAGTGGTACTTAACGAAGATACTTTTGAGGAGCGATTTACTTTTAAGCTTAATAGATTAAATGTATTTGTTTTTAGCATACTCTCTGCAATTATATTGATTACTTCAACAACAATTATCATTGCATTTACTCCTTTACGGGAATATATTCCCGGCTACTCTTCTGCTACTTTAAGAAAAAAAGCAACCTTGTTAACTTATAAAACAGATTCATTACAACAAGTTATTACTATTAATGATCAGTATCTAGAATCTATAAAAAAGGTGTTGACAGGAGATGTAAGCACCGTTGATTTTAATAAAGACTCTATAATTAAAGCTGCGGAAAAAGATAATCGTGAATTGGATTTAACCCCTTCGAGAGAAGATTCCTTACTTAGAGAAAAAGTGATATTAGAAGATAAATACAATCCATTAGTAACTAATTCTGAAGTTAGTTTTGTGCTTTTTCCTCCTGTAAAAGGTACGATTTCTCAAAAATTCAATATTAAAGAGAAACATTATGCAATAGATATTGTTGCTCAAAAAGATGCGCCAGTAAAAGCTACAGCAGATGGAACGGTGATTTTTTCTGAATGGACTTCAGATACTGGTTATGTAATAATAATAGATCATTCTAATAATTTTCTTTCGGTATATAAACACAATGCATTATTAACTAAAGACCAAGGAGAGTTGGTAAAAGCAGGCGAAGTAATTGCACAAGTAGGAGATACTGGTGAGTTTTCTACCGGACCACATCTTCATTTTGAATTATGGAGTGATGGTTATCCAATTAACCCTTCTAGTTTTATAGATTACAATTAAAAGACATATGTTTTTAAAATCCATTGGAGCTAAAATTTTAGCAAAAAAAGCAGTTAAGAGCATCCATAAATGGGCTAACAACCCTATAGAAACGCAACAAAAAGTTTTTAACACTTTAATTTCTGAAGCTAAAAACACTTCCTTCGGAAAAGACCATCACTTTCACAAAATTCAAACACATCAAGATTTTGTAAAGCTAGTCTCCGTAAGAGATTACGAAGAATTAAAAGATTATTTTGAAAGAACTGCAAATGGAGAAGAAAATGTTCTGTGGAAAGGAAAGCCTGCTTACATTGCAAAAACTTCAGGAACGACTTCAGGAGCAAAATATATTCCAATTACAAAGCAATCTATGCCTTCTCATATTGAAGCGGCCAAAAACGCATTGTTGTGTTATATTCAAGAAACGGGTAATGTAGATTTTGTAAATGGTAAAATGATTTTTTTACAAGGAAGTCCAGTCCTAGAAGTTAAAAACGGAATTAATATTGGACGCCTATCTGGTATAGTTGCCCATTTTGTTCCCAAATATTTACAAAAGAATAGACTGCCCAGTTGGGAAACCAATTGTATAGACGACTGGGAAACTAAAGTCGACGCAATTGTTGAAGAAACAAAAAATGAGAATATGACTCTTATTGGAGGAATTCCTTCTTGGGTACAAATGTATTATGAAAAGCTTCAGGTAGCATCTAACTTAAAAGTTGGAGAACTGTTTAAAAACCTTCAACTTTTTGTGTATGGAGGAGTCAATTATGAACCCTATCGCGCAAAATTTGAAGAAATGATAGGCAGAAGGATTGATAGTATAGAATTATATCCAGCCTCTGAAGGATTTTTTGCTTTTCAAGATTCTCAAAAGGAAAAAGGAATGTTGTTGTTATTAAATTCAGGGATTTTTTATGAATTTATAGAAGCTTCAAAATTTTACGATGAAAACCCAAAACGATTGACTATTGGCGAGGTTGAAACCGGAGTAAATTATGTAATGATTATTTCTACCAATGCAGGTCTTTGGGGATACAACATTGGGGATACGGTTCAGTTTACCTCCACAAAACCTTATAGAGTAATCGTTTCAGGAAGAATTAAACATTTTATTTCTGCCTTTGGCGAACATGTAATTGGCAAAGAAGTAGAACAAGCTATAAATGAAGCAATGAAAAAGTTTCATTTTTCAATTTCAGAATTTACTGTTGCTCCTCAAACCAATCCAATAAAAGACGAATTGCCTTATCACGAATGGCTAATCGAATTTCAATCCCCTCCCAAAAACCTAATCGAAATTGCTGATTTTATGGATAAAAGCATGCAAGGTCAAAACACGTATTATAGAGATTTGATTGAAGGAAGGGTGCTTCAGCCCTTAAAAATATCTAATTTAGAAGAAGGAAGTTTTAATAATTATATGAAGTCTCAAGGAAAATTAGGAGGTCAAAATAAAGTACCAAGACTTTCAGACAATCGTAAGATAGCAGACCAACTTTTAAGCTAGCTCTATGGTAAATAGTGACTACTTATAATTTTCGGTAAGATTATAGTATTTTTGTATAAATATTTTTATGATAATTACACACAAAAGAACGCGAGCTCAGGAAAGTTCTGGAGCAATTGAAAGATTATACATAACCATGCGTCATCTTTTTAACCGTGGGTTTTATAAGCCTATGGGAGTTTCTGGAGAAACCTTAAGAGAGTCACTGCTCACCCTTAGACCTGAAATTTATGGCTCTATTGCTGAAGAAAAAGTTGAATTAGAAGGATTATTATATGTTATAGACAGGCTTCCTATAGGTATAGAAGAATGTAGTTTTATAAATCTAACAAGTGACGAAGGTTACAAAGATTCGCATTTTGAACCTATAATTCCTTCAAAAAGAAGAAGAAATTGTTATCGTATTGATGAGGAACAAATGAATATTGAAGTAACTCGTGGGCGTTCTGAAATTTACGATGTACTAACTCACCTTACATTTTTGTTTATAGAGTCTCATAAAATCATGTCTAATGTAATTATAAATGATGGAGATGACGTGAATAGAGATTGGAAAAAATTAGAAGCTGCAGTACTTAAAAAAGGAAAACTTAGTCAAAAAGAAAAAGAAGTTGCTTTAACACATACGGCAAATTTTTTAGGAAGAACTTTTGAAGAAGTTAAGGATGCTTATCCAAATTTTGCTACTAAAAAAGATCCAAATCGATTTTTAAAAATCATTTATAATTTGGGGAACCTAGCCATACAAGAAGTTACTACCAAAAATAAACGAATTGTAACTTTTAGTCCTGTTTTAAGAGAACGTCTTGGGCATCATATACATGGTGAAATATGGGCATCAACTATAAAGAAAAAATTGGACGAAAACAATTTATTAGAAAGACCAATTCATATTATTAGCGCCAACATGCATAGTGTAATGAACACTCTTTATAGTCCCTTAGCATTAAAAACGGAATATAAAAAGCACACAGCAATGGAGATTTATGAAATGCTAAGTGATTCTGAAAACACATTACTACGCAAAAAAGTGATGAAATATGCTGCTCTTAATGGTTTGACATATATAAAAGATACCAGCGGGACGAATATCAATGTTCAAATAATCGATACTGCTAAATTACCTAACAGTAGCTCTACTGAAATTATTGAAAAAAAGCCAGTAATAATTGTAATGGATTATGCTTTTGGAGAACAAGCTTTCGAAACTTTAGATGAGTTATTAAAGCCCTATAAAATTTCTAAAAAAGAAACACAGTTTTTAGATGTATGTTCGGTTTCTATTATGGGAAAAGCAGGAATATTAGAAGGGGGAAAAGGTGACATTATGATTCCTTCAGCCCATGTTTTTGAAGGTACCGCAGATAATTACCCGTTTAAGAATATGCTTAAAAAGTCTCATTTTGAAGGCGAAGATGTAAATGTTTGTAAAGGAACTATGATTACTGTTTTAGGCACTTCACTTCAGAATAAAGATATTTTAAAATTCTTCAACAACTCCACTTGGAATGTAGTAGGTCTAGAAATGGAAGGAGCTCATTATCAAAAAGCAATTCAATCCGCATCAAAAATAAGACACAGTATAAGTTCAAAAGTAAAAGTACAATATGCTTATTACGCTTCAGATAATCCATTAAAAACTGGTAGTACATTGGCATCAGGAGGTTTAGGGACTTCAGGTGTTAAACCCACATATTTGATAACAGAAAAAATGTTAAATCAAATTTTAGAATAATTATACTTTGAAGAATAAAATTTTAATTACAGGAGGCGCAGGGTTTATTGGGTCTAATTATGTAGAGTTGGCTATAGAAAATTCTCAAGATCAAATTTATGTTCTCGACAGTTTAACTTATGCGGGGAATTTAAAAAACTTGGAAACAGTTTCAGAAAAACCTAACTACACTTTTATAAAAGGGGATATTTGTGACGAACCATTGATTGATAGTTTATTTAAAGAACATCAATTTAATAAAGTGGTTCATTTTGCAGCGGAGTCTCATGTGGATAATTCAATTACAGGACCAGGAGCGTTTATACAAACGAATATTGTTGGAACCTTTAATTTGGTTCATAGCGCATATAGGTTATGGATGAAAGGGCCTAATCAGTTAAAAGAAGAATTTAACAACGCTCGTTTTTTACACGTATCTACCGATGAGGTTTATGGTACATTAGGAGAAACAGGTTTGTTTTTAGAAACAACTCCATATGCTCCAAACAGTCCTTATAGTGCTTCTAAGGCGTCTTCAGATTTTATTGTGAGAAGTTATTTTCACACGTATGGAATGCCAGTAGTGACTACCAATTGCTCCAATAATTATGGAGCTCATCAACATAAAGAAAAATTAGTTCCTACGATTATTAGAAAAGCAATTTCGGGTAAAGAAATTCCTATTTATGGGAATGGAAAAAACATTAGAGATTGGATTTATGTTACCGACCACTGTAAAGGAATTAAGTTGGTTCTTGATAAAGGTAAATTAGGCGAAACTTATAATATTGGCGGACGTAACGAACGTGAAAATTTATATATTGCTCATACTATTTGTGATTTATTAGATAAATTAGTTCCAAATGAAACACCATATAGAGAGCAGATGACATTTGTACAAGATCGCGCAGGCCATGATTTTAGATATGCTATTGATGCTGATAAAATTGAAAAGGAATTGGGTTGGAAAGCCGATGAAAACTTTGAAAGCGGTATTTTAAAGACAATTGAATGGTATTTAAATAATAAAGACCAGTTATAAAAATAATATAGAGACATGAAAGGAATTATTTTAGCAGGAGGCTCTGGAACAAGGCTACACCCTATAACATTAGCGGTAAGCAAACAATTAATGCCGGTTTATGACAAACCCATGATTTACTATCCACTATCCACCTTAATGTATTCGGGAATAAATGAAATCTTAATCATTTCGACTCCACAAGATTTACCTTTATTTAAAAAACTATTGGGAGATGGTAAAAAATTTGGCTGTGAGTTTTCTTATGCGGAACAAGCACAACCCAATGGTTTGGCAGAGGCATTTATTATTGGGAAAGAATTTATTGGCACTGATAAAGTAGCATTAATTCTTGGAGATAATATTTTTTACGGCTCTGGATTAAAGGGGCTTTTACAGGCGAATAATAACCTAGATGGAGGAATAATTTACGCCTATCATGTTCAAGATCCAGAACGTTACGGCGTGGTAGATTTTGATGAAAATGGAAAAGCACTCTCCATTGAGGAAAAACCAGAGGAACCAAAGTCTAATTATGCAGTGCCTGGTATTTATTTCTATGACAATAGCGTGGTAGAAATTGCTTCCAATATAAAACCAAGTCATAGAGGTGAATTAGAGATTACTGATATAAATAATGAATATTTAAAACAAGGAAAATTAAGCGTAAGTATTTTAGATAAAGGAACAGCTTGGTTAGATACTGGAACCTTTTCCTCCTTAATGCAAGCATCTCAATTTGTTGAGGTTATTGAAGAACGACAAGGATTAAAAATAGGCTCTATTGAAGAAGCAGCTTACGAAATGGGGTATATAAATAAGCAACAATTAAACGATTTAATAGAGCCCTTGTTAAAGAGTGGTTATGGGAAACATTTAATTCAAAAAGATTAACATTGGAAATACAGCACACACCCCTAAAAGATTGTTTTGTTTTAAAACCCAGGATTTTTAAAGATCATCGAGGAACTTTTTACGAAACGTTTAATCAAAACCTTTTTAAAGAAGTTTCTGGAAAGGAAATTGAATTTGTACAAGACAACCAATCTACTTCTTCTCGTGGAGTACTCCGTGGCCTCCATTTTCAAACAGACAAAATGGCACAATCTAAATTACTAAGAGTAATTCAGGGAAAAGTATTAGATATCATTGTCGATATTAGAAAAGATTCTAAAACTTTTGGAAAACATTTTTCTATAATTCTTGACGATAAAGAACAACTACAATTATTTGTACCAAAAGGATTTGCACATGGTTTTATTACCCTTTCTGAAAAATCTATTTTTTCCTATAAGTGTGATAATTTTTATGACAAAGCATCCGAAAGTGGAATCCGATATAATGACGCAACCTTAGCGTTAGATTGGCATCTTCCGAAGGAAGATTTTATAATTTCAGAAAAAGATTTAGAACTACCTTGTTTTAATGAATTATTTAAGACTAACTAAGAAAAGTTAATTAAGAATTTTAAAGAAAGATACCTGCTTTCGCAGGCATATATGAAGAAAATATTAGTTACAGGAGCAAATGGACAATTAGGGAAATGCATAAAGGATGCATCCTTAAACTTCCCAGACTTTGAGTTTGACTTTAAAACTAGAGAAGAACTAAATATCGAGGATGAAAGTTCTGTAAGAGATTATTTTAGTAAAAATAAGTTAGATTATTGTATAAATGCTGCAGCTTATACCAATGTAGAAAAGGCAGAAAGTGAACCTGATAAGGCATTTGCAGTGAATGCAGAAGCAGTTAAAAACATTGCCATAGCCTGTAAAAACCAAAATGTAGTTTTAATACATATTTCTACAGATTATGTGTTTAATGGTGAGAAACAGATTCCATATACCGAAGACGATAAAACCAACCCCATAAATGTATATGGTGCTTCAAAATTAAAAGGAGAGCAGATAATACAAGAGACCCTTAACGATTATTTTATTTTAAGGACCTCATGGCTCTATTCACAGTACGGACATAATTTTTATAATTCAATAGTTAAGTTTGCAACGCAAGGGAAAGAGTTGTCTATAACAACAGAACAGACAGGAACCCCAACAAATGCTAATAATTTAGCTAATTCGATTTTAAATATAATAGCAATAAATAGTAAAAAATTCGGGATTTATAATTTTAGTAATACAGGGGAAGCAACCTGGTATGATTTTGCAAAAGTCATTATGCAACAAACCAAACAATTTGACCCAACAAAACTTGCAAAAACCGACCATTACCGTACTTTTGCAAAAAGACCAAAAAACAGTGTTTTAAACACTTTAAAATTTAAGAACACATTTAACAAGGAATTGATTAACTGGGAAAAGAGTTTGTCAATGCTTATAAAATAGACAATATTAAAATTATGGCACAAGGTAATACAGACGAAATAGATTTAGGAATTGTATTTAGTAAAATTAAAGAGTTAGGAAATAATTTTTTAATTGGAATTTATAATGCGATACAATTTGTTTTTAAACATTGGTGGAAATTATTGATACTTTTAATTATTGGTGGAACTATAGGCTATTTTTTAGAAAAAAAGAATGACCCAAATAAAGAAACGACACTAATAGTTCAAAACAACTTTAATAGTTCAAACTATGTTTATGAAGCTATTGACCAACTTAACAAAAAAATAAAAGAAGGTGACACAGTTTATTTGAAAAATGCAGGTTTTAGAACAGACACTATAGTTCTAAGAGAGGTTTTAATTGAGCCTGTTGTAAATATTAATGAACTATTAAATATGTCCCGAGACACTTATCGTCCTTTAGAAACCTTTTTAGAAAATGCAAGTTTCGAAGATGAAATATTAATGTCTGAAATGTTTTATTCAGAATATTTAATCCATAAAATTTATATAAAAACATCTTCTTACGGTACACAGAACGACATTAACCTTGTTATTGACTTTTTAAACAATAACGAAGTTTTTAATAAAATAAAAAAAGTTGTTGTTAAAGAAACTGAAGATAGAGTTATAGGTTATAAAGAAACAGTTAAAAAAGTGGACGCTATTTTAGAGTCACAATCAAATCTTGATAATAATTCTAGTCAGTTAGTTGTATCTAATGGTGCAGATTTCACAGACTTTTATCAATTGATTAATCAAAAGAATAATTCAGTAAATCAAATTATCAAATTAGAAACCGAATTAGTTAAATATGGTAATATTGTAACAGTAATTAATAATCCTTCTTTAACTAAAGTAAAGAAATTGTTAAGTAATCAAAAAATCAATTTTGCACTTTTATTTGTGTTTTTATATTTATTCTTTTTCATGATAAAGAATATGTATACTTCCATAAAAAAATTATCCGAGAACATAGATAATAACAAATAGGGTTTATAGACTCAACACTTACATGAAGACTAATTTAATTGTATTTGGCACACGCCCTGAAGCCATAAAAATGGCTCCTTTAGTTAAAGCTTTTATTGCAGATTCTACTTTTAATACAAAAGTGTGCGTTACAGCACAACATCGAGAAATGTTAGATCAGGTACTTAATTTTTTTGAAATCACACCTGATTATGATTTAAACGTGATGAAGCCTAATCAAAATTTATATAGTTTAACTGCGACCATAATTGAGGGGATGAAGTCCGTTTTGGAGGAGGTTAAACCAGATTTTGTATATGTCCATGGAGATACTACCACTTCTATGGCAGTTGGAATCGCTGCGTTTTACAGTGGAGCTAAGGTTTGTCATGTGGAAGCTGGATTAAGAACATTTGATCGAAAATACCCATTCCCAGAAGAATTCAATAGACAACTTACAGGGAAAATAGCAGATTATCACTTTGCACCTACGCCACTTTCACAAAAGAATTTATTGCAAGAAAATACAGATAAACAAAATGTTTTGGTTACTGGTAATACTGTAATTGATGCTTTATTATATGGAATTGAAAAAGTAAATACAAATAACTTTATTGACCCTGAAATAGAAAAATTAAAAAAGAGTTTAGACTTTCAAAAACAAACCATTTTAGTAACCGGCCATCGCCGTGAAAATCATGGACAAGGATTGATTAATATTTGTACAGCCTTAAAAACAATTGCTGTAAATAATCCAGAGGTTCAAATAATTTATCCTGTACATTTAAATCCAAATGTAGAAAAACCAGTTTATGAATTGCTTTCAGGAATCAATAATGTAATTTTAATAAAGCCTTTAGCTTATGCTGCATTTATTTGGTTAATGGAAAAATCCTATTTAATTATTACAGATAGTGGAGGAATTCAAGAAGAAGCTCCTAGTTTAGGAAAACCTGTTTTAGTTACAAGAGATACCACTGAGCGCCCAGAAGCTGTAGAAGAAGGAACAGTCCTTTTGGTAGGAACAGATACCCAAAAAATTATAGAAGAAACACAAAAACTAATAAGTGATATTAATTATTACAATGAAATGAGTTTATTACATAACCCCTATGGCGATGGAAAGGCTTGTAACAGAATTGTGGACTTTATAAAGAATATAAACATCGCATAACATAATAATTTTTACAAAAAGAGATGAAGATAGGAGATGATTTTCTAGAAATTTTAAAAAAAGGGGGAGTTGCTCTTTTTTTAAGAATACTTGGTTTTATTGCCGGGTACCTTTTTGTCTATTATACTGTACATCTTTTTGGAGCGGAAACTCTAGGAAGAGCTCAATTGAGTTTTTCCATATTAATGATAGCTTCTTTATTATGTATTTTAGGATCTGATGTTAATTATGTAAAACTTTTTGCTATTGAAAACAACTTTGATAATGCAAAAGGATTATTTATAAAGGCATACCCTATTTTTATGGGAGGTTCATTGTTTTTAGGTGCAATTTTATTTATTTTTTCTTCTTGGATAAGTGAACAGATTTTTAATGACCCAGCATTATCTCCTTTTTTAAAATGGACAGCACCGAGTATTGTTCTTTACACATTGATTTTAATTAATGCATCTGTTTTTAGAGGGATACGAAAAAACACTTTATATTCATTTTTATTTAATGGTGGGCGATTTATTTTTACTCTCTTTTTCTTTACAATATTAATTTTTTTATGGACGAAAGATCCAATCGTTACTATAGCAGCTCATACTCTAGCTCTAGTAGCACTTTTTTTATTGTCACTTAGATACCTTTACAAATATCTTAATCCATTTTCAAAAGAAACTACATATAAAGTAAACCATTTTATTAAGGATTCATTTCCAATGTTTTTATCTGCATCCATGATTGTTTTGTTAGGATGGACAGATACCATTATTTTAGGTATTTATGAAGAAAGTAGTGTGGTAGGGAGATATAGTGTTGCTTTAAAGATTGCAGTAATTGTAAGTTTTTCACTTCAAGCTGTAGACTCAATATTAGCGCCTAAACTATCCCATGCTTTTCATGAAAATAATTTTTCACTGTTCAAACAACTTATAAAATTTTCAACCCTTGTTAATGCTATATTCTCAACAGGAGCTATAATTGGTATTATTTTTTTCAAAGACTTTATTTTAAATATTTTTGGTTCAGATTTTTTACAAGTTTCAACCGCTTTATTATTTTTATGTGTTGGGCAGTTTTTTAATTCTGTCATTGGTCCTGTAGGTTCTATTTTTCAAATGACTGGACATCAGAAAGTTTTTCAAAATATTTTAATAATTTCATTTATTATTAACTTAATTTTGAATTTAACATTAATTCAACCATATGGAGTTAATGGAGTAGCTTTTTCTACAGCATTTAGTTTAATTTTTTCTAAATTAGTGAGTGCATTTTATGTTAAAAAATTAATTTGGAACAAAGTATGAATTACTTAATCAGACTTTTTTTTTTAATACTTTCTGCGTTAAGCATATTTAATTTTTTTTTTAAAAGAATAACCACATTATCCATTTTTGATTATGCAGAAGAGTTCTTACTTTTCTTTTGTTTTATAGTAATATTTGTTAAAATCTGGAACTATAAAAAACTCGCTATAATACATATAGCCTTTATTTTTTTCCTTGTATATTCAATAGCAATTAGCATCTTATATGGACTTAATAGAAGTGTCGTTGATATTGTAATACAAAGTATTATTAATATAAAGTTCTTTATATTTTTAATATCATTTGTAATATTATTTAAAAATCATATTCTAGAAATTAAAAATTTCCTTTTTATGGTGTTTCTTTTCGTAGCTTTAGGACTTTTTTTACATTTATTATTAGGTACTACCTTTAATAGTATATATAATGTATCCACTTATGCTCGACCTAACCTAAGATATACAGGCTTTTTTAGACATCCAAATCATCTAGCATATGTAGGGGTTCTTTTTATTGCTTTAACACTAGATTCTATAAAGAAAAAGGATATAAATATTAATTGGTTAGGGTGGTTAAAAATTTTGGCTGGTGTAGGAGTAATCATCCTGTCGGATTCAAGAACAGCATTATTGGCTATCTCAATTTTATTTACTGTATTTTATTGGGATTATGTATATAAGAATGTAACAATTTTTTTTAGTTTTCTTTTTGTTGGAATGCTATCGATTTTCTTTCTTTTATTATTTACAGATATATCAGAAAGTATTGTTAGTAATATTGAAATGTCCTATAGTCTAGATACACACTACATTAGAGGGCTCATGCTTTATATGTCATTTTTGCTAATCATTCAGTACTTCCCAATAGGATCTGGAGCAGGAACCTTTGGTTCTATATTTGCTCATGATAGCCAAGTATATAAAGATTTTGGTGTAGATCACAGATATTATTTTGTAGAAGAATGGGGGATTTATGATAGTAATATTGCCTCTATCCTAGGTGAATATGGGTTTATTGGAATTATTTTATTTTATTTTTTATTTAGAACCGCATTTAAAAACCTAAAATTTAATTTTAGTGGTGTTAAAAAATCCCCAATGTTAAAAGCTATGTTTTGGGTGTTTATCTTCTTTTGCATTTCAAACCCTATGATTACCAACAGTGTTTATATATTATTAAGTGTTCCTGTCTTTTTATTAATTGCAAATACAAAAGAATTATGAAAATATTGATTGTTACAAGCATGTACCCTAGTCCTGAGAAAAAGTATTCAGGGATTTTTGTAAAAAATCAATACGAACAATTACAAAATATAATGAGGGAAGGAGAAGAAATTGAATTGTTCTTCATGAAACGTACATTTACTTCACTATGGGGAAGTATAAAAAAATATGTTCTCGCTTTTTTTAGGTTTATCCCCTATTATTTTAAAAAATACGATGTAATACATTTACACAGTTTCTATCCATTAATTCTTGTTACCTGGCTTTATAAGTTACTTTATCCTAAAACAAGATTGGTGGTTACTTTTCATGGTACAGATGTTAACCAACAAGTAAATTCTAAGAATGCTAAATTAATGGAGTTCTTTTCAAAGAAAATTGACTTTGCGATACCTGTAGGAAAGGAAGTGGCAAAAAATGTTTCCGAAAAGTTAAAATTACCTATAGGAAAAGTTCTTCCTGTTGGAGTAAACTCAAATGTATTTTACCCTGTAAAAGAAACCGAAAAAGTGTATGACTATCTGTTCGTAGGTTCCTTTATTAAAAGAAAAGGAGTAGATTTTCTTATGAAATCTATAAAGGAGAACAAGAAGGATATACGGTTTTGTATAGCTGGAAGTGGAGATGACTTTCAATCTAATATTGAACAGTTAATTAAGGAAGGGTATTCTATAGATTTAAAAGGAGAACAAACCCATGAGGAGTTACGCCATCTATATAATCAATCTAAATTTTTTGTATTACCTTCAAGGTCTGAAGGGTTTGCAACTGTTATTATTGAAGCTATGTATTGCGGGACACCTGTAATTACTTCAGACATTCCTCAATTTTTAGAACAAGTAAACAATCAAGATAATGGGTTTACATTTCCCCTTGATCAACCTGAAAAACTTACGGAATTATTAGGCAACCTAATCGACATTTCACCATCTGAATATCAAAATATGGTATTAAGTGTCCAAAACTCTTTTAAAAATATTTCTTTGCAAGTAGTTTGTGATGAACTAATAGATATTTATAGAGCATGAAAAAATTTTTATACTTCATTTATTTAGTCTTCTTCAGAAATACTCCTGAAGATTATCGCCCCTATAGTTTGTGTTTTCCTTGGATAAGAAGTTTTTTAGTGAGAAACTATTTAAAAAAATGTGGAAAAAAACCTTTAGTTAAAAACCGAGCCGAAATATCTCTTTATGCAACAGTTGGAGATTACACAGAGATGGGTACTCGTTGCATGATACAAACTAATGTTCATTTGGGTAGTTATGTTATTATGGGTCCCGATGTCAAAATTTACTCTAGAAACCACAAATTTGATTCCTTAGAAATTCCAATTGCCAAGCAAGGAAAGAATTTTTTTAATACCTATGTTGGAGATGATGTTTGGATTGGCGCTAATGTGGTAATTACTGCAGGCTGTAAAGTAGGAAATCATTGCGTTATTGCTGCAGGGTCAATAGTAACTAAAGATGTTCCAGATTATGCTATAGTAGGCGGAGTGCCTGCAAAAATCATTAAATACAGGAACAAAGCAGTTGAAGAGTAAAATAACATGACAAAACAAAAAGTGAATACGATTTATCTGTTGGGAGCTGGAAGAAGCGGAACAACTATGTTGGCTACGATTCTAAATAACCATCCTAAAATATATACTATTGGTGAAATGCATCAGTTTTTGGACTATGTTCTTGAAGATAAAGATTGCTCTTGTGGTGAAAATCTCTCCAAATGCCCATTTTGGTCTTCAATATTAATGGATTTGGATGCGTCTATTTTGAAGAATAAAAGCAATGTAGACTTATCCAATTCCTTAGAAAAACATCATTTTATTCCACTTTATCTTTTAGGCAAACCCATTCCTCCAAAATATCGAGAAATAATCGATATGATTTTTAAAGCTATACAATCTAATATTGATAAGCCATGGATTTTGGACTCATCCAAATATAATTCTAGATACCTTCTATTAAGAAAAAACAAAAAACTAAACCTTAAAGGCATTTATCTAGTACGTGACGTGCGAGGAGTAATTAATTCATTTGGGAAGAATGTACAAACCCCTAAAAAACCTTTGTCGGCAATACTTTATTATTCTATAATTAATTTTTGGTCCCAATGGATATGTTTTTTCGACAAAAGAATCATCAAAATTCGTTATGAAGATTTTGTAAATGAACCTGAAAAAACAATTCAAAAAATTGAAAAACATCTTTTTGATTCTACTAGTAAAGTCTCAAACCTTACCAATGAAACTTTTAAAATTCCCCATATCATTGCTGGAAACAGGTTGCGCTCTCAAAAACAATTAGTTATAAAAAAGGACATGAAATGGAAAGAAACCATTACTAGAGGGAACCAAATTCTATATTATTTTTTAACCCTTCCGCTAATGCTTTTAAATAAGTATAAACCTTGAATAAAATCACCATCATAAAGAACTATGTATTTTACTTGGTATTGTTTACACTGCCAATGTATATGAACCTTAATAATATAATATTAGTAAGTTATTTTGGTTTATTTGTAATTGAGGGAAGGTTTTTAGAAAAAAGAGAAAATTTAAAAAAAAGCTACCACCTTCTTTTACCTCTTTTTTTAATTTTTTTATTACCATTATTTGCAGCATTAAATCCATATGAAGAATTAGGAACAGTATTTAAACATTTGGAAAAGCACTTGGGCCTTTTAATCATACCAATTACAATAATAGCTTGTAAGGAAGATTATGAAAAGTTATGGAGTAATTTATTTACTGCTCTTTTATGGGGTTGTGTTGCTACATTATTAATTTGCTATGCAAACAGCATATATGAAATGGTTATAGGCAATGAACCACTCCATTATTTTTGGAGATATCGACATTTAAACCACCAATTTACAAATATAGCCGACACACACCCTGCCTATCTAGGCTTATTTATTGTAACCTCAATAGCGTTTTTGTTTATAGAATCTTCCATAAAGAAATGGTTAAAATTAATTTTAATTTTATTCTTTTTATTAGGACTTGTACAGTTAGCAAGTAGGATGGCTATACTTAGTGTGGGATTATTATTTTTAGTGTTTTTATGGACAAAAGTTAAAAGCCATTGGAAAGAAATTGCTATTGGCACAGGAGTATTGTTAATTATTGGAGTTTTATTTTTAAATGTAGCTAGTAGTTTTATGAAAGAAAGACTTATTTCTTTTGAAAAACTGGAAAATGATGAACGAATAAGTCGCTATAAAATATCCTATGACATTTTTAAAGAGTATCCTATATTTGGACTAGGGTTTGCAAAAAAAGATGAGGTTAGAATTAATAAATATTTAGAACATGATTTTAAGGTTGCTGCTTTAGAAAAGTACAATGCACATAATCAATTTTTAGAATATTTAAGTGTCAATGGAATAATTGGTGGAGTTATATATCTAGGTGTGTTTGGCTATTTATTTTATGTAGCATGGATTAAAAGGCAATACTTTTTTGTGTGTGTTATGATATTGTTTTTTATTGCCAATATTACAGAGTCTATGTTAGTTCGTATTAAAGGAATAGAATTCTTGGCAATTACCGTATCTTTGTTGCTGATATTGAAGAAGAAAAAAGAGCTTGCATGAACATATTAATTACCTTGGATTATGAATTATTTTACGATAAAAATCCCAATCTAGAAAATAGTATTATTAATCCAACTAATGAGATTCTAAAAATAGTTGACCCCCTCAATGTAAAGTTAATTCTTTTTGTAGATGTTGGGTATTTAAAATGCCTAGAAAAGCACAAATCCACATTCCCTGAACTAGAAAAAGATTATCTAGCCATCACCACACAATTAAAAGAATTATGTGCAAATGGACATGAAGTTCAATTACATATTCACCCGCATTGGGAAGATTCGTATTACGATGGAAAGGAATGGCATTTTGATCTTACTAGATACAAATTAGCGGATTTTCCTAAAGAAGAAATTCACACCATAGTTACTGAATATACAGAAATTCTACATCGAATAACAAAACAAAAACTAACTGCCTTTAGAGCAGGTGGATGGTCCGCTCAACCATTTGATACTATTGGAGAAGCTTTGCACAATAACGGAATTGTTTATGACACTTCTGTTTATCCCAGAGGAGTTTTAAAATCAAAAGAACAATGGTTCGATTTTAAAAATGTAGGGTTTCAAAAATCTCGATGGAAATTTTCTAATGATCTTACACAAGAAGATACTAATGGACATTTTATAGAAGTAGCTATTAGTGCATTAAAGGTATTGCCCTTCTTTTTTTGGAGATTTGTTGTAGTAAGATTATTAAAAGTTCCAGAACATGTATCTATAAGTAAGGGATCAGCGGTAGGTCCTTCAAAGCTACATATCCTAAAATTATTATTATGGCCTTCATATTCGGTAGTTTCTATAGATGGTTTTAAGGCTAGTTATTTGGAAAAGGCATTTCGAGTGTATAAAAAGAAAAATCTTCAGGACTTTGTTATTATTGGTCACCCTAAGGCATTTACACCTTTTTCACTGAAAAAATTTAAACAATTTATTGAGAAAGAAAAACGATACCAAGACGTTATTGTTTTTTCTGATATAGAAAAGAAAGCATAATAAAATAGGTGTTAGTATAAAAGTATAAGCCCAAAAAGAAAATAATAAAAATGAATACTGGACATTCTAAAGTCAATATTTTAGATACATTAATTGATAATGTTTCATTTAATGAAACTATTAATATAATTCATAAAGGCATTATAAACAATGAAAGTATTCAATTAACAGATGTTAATGCCGGAAAAATTATTCAAATAAAATCTGATGCAATACTCGAAAAAAGTGTTGCAATAAGTGACTTAATTAATGCAGATGGACAATCTTTAGTTTGGGCATCAAGATTTTTAGGAAACCCACTAAAAGAACGTGTTGCGGGAATAGATTTAATGGATAACCTTGTCAGATTAGCTTATGAAAATCAATATAAAATCTTTCTATTTGGAGCAAAAGAGGAAGTGGTGAAGAAAGTAGTAGAAATTTATTCTAAGAAATACAATAAAAACCTTATAGCTGGATATAGAAACGGATATTTTAATCAAAATGATGAAGCATCCATCGCAAAAGAAATTACGGATAGTGGTGCGCAAATGTTGTTTGTTGCAATAACCTCTCCTTTTCAGGAAAATTTCATGTATAATAACAAGGAAATTTTAAAAAGTGTAAATTTTAAAATGGGTGTAGGTGGTAGTTTTGATGTAATCTCTGGGATGACTAAAAGAGCACCACTTTGGATGCAAAAAAATGGATTAGAATGGTTTTATCGATTTTTGCAAGAACCTAAAAGAATGTGGAAAAGGTATCTAGTGGGAAATAGTAAATTCATATATTTAGTGTTTAAACAAAAATTTAGCAAATCAAAACTGTAAAGCTCAATAATAAAAGAATTATAAAGTGAGAATCCTATTAACTGCGATATATCCTTATGTTTTTATATTGCTATACATCATCATTCCTTTTGATGAGTATGTGAGAGTCTTACCTAATATTTTAATGACAATACTGGTAATTGCATTCCCTTTTGTTGTCACTAAAAGAGACTTAAAAAAAATAGTACTAAAACCAACTCTTTTATTTTTACTATTTTTTATATTTCTATTAACCAACTCTTATTTTCAAGGATCTATTGATAAGGATTTTAATATCATTAGTAAAATGTTAATTCCTATTGGTTTGGTATTTTTGTATTTACCAGTAAATAATTTTAAAAAATTAAATAAAGCAATCATATTTTCTTCGTTTTTTGCTATTGTTTTTACTTTTATTCAATTTTTACTATTAGTAAATCAAGACTCAGATGTTTCCATTCAGTTTTTTCAAGATACAGTAGACGCTCTATTAATAGACAGGATATATGTTGGGTTATTATGTGTTTTAAGTACTTTAATATCATATCAATCCTTAACGAAAAAGTACCATCCAGACAATAAATATTATTTGGCAAGCATAATTGTAAATCTATTTTATTTACTATTAATAATGTCTAAAATAGCATTAATAATTTTATTTATTATTGTGATTGTTAGACAATTTTATGGGAAACCTAATAGAATTAGAAGGTCGATAGCTATAGGGGTTATTGTCCTAATCTCAGGGTTTGGTATATTAAAATTTCAAACCATATATCAAAGTACAGTCAATCTAAAAAATGACATTTCACAAATAGAGTATAATGAATCAACAATACCTTTGGGATATAGATCTCAAATTTGGGATTGTGCATTAAAAATATCAAAGGAAAGCTCTAATTTATTGTCGGGAATTGGTTTTAGAGAAACCACTAATAGGTTAGTGTTATGCTATTCAAACGATATTAAGGAAGAAGACGTAAAACAAAACTTTATTTCAAAAAGATTTAACACCCATAATCAATTTATGGACTTTTATATAAGCGCAGGCTTAATTAGCCTATTGTTGTTTTTAGGTATTTTTGGAACTTTATTTTTTCAAAACAGAAAACAATTTTTTCCATTAGCTTTATTGATTACTATTTTCCTTTTTGGGATGGTTGAAAGTTTCTTTCACCGTCAAATTGGAGCCTATTATTTTGGATTTATTTTGGCAATATTATTTATTAATAATACCCACCAAAATAGCTCAAAAACAAAAGAAAATCTAATAAGTTAAAAGAGTATTAAAAGTAATGTATATAGTATTTTTGTAAGATTAATTATTAAAAAAATAAATGAGAATATCAGTAATAGGAACGGGTTATGTAGGATTAGTTACAGGGACCTGTTTAGCAGAAACAGGCAATGAAGTAATCTGTGTGGATATTGATAAAGATAAAGTGGAGAAAATGCGAAATGGGATTGTACCAATTTACGAACCTCATTTAGATATATTATTTGAAAGAAACATAAAAGCAGGAAGACTTAGCTTCACCACATCATTAGATGAAGGTCTAGCGCATGGAGAAATTGTTTTTTTGGCACTGCCTACTCCTGAAGATGAAGATGGGTCTGCAGATTTATCCTATGTTGAAAATGTTTCAGAAGAAATTGGAAAAAAAATAAAGAATTATAAAGTTATTGTAGATAAAAGTACTGTTCCTGTTGGGACTGCAGAAAAAGTAAGAGCTATTATTTCAAAAAATGCAACTTGTGACTTTGATGTGGTTTCAAACCCTGAGTTTTTAAGAGAAGGCTATGCTGTAGACGATTTCCTAAAACCCGAAAGGATTGTAATAGGATCTACTAGCGATAAGGCAATTGGTTTTATGAAGAAGCTGTACAACCCATTTGTACGTTCAGGAAACCCTATTATTATAATGGATGAAAAATCAGCAGAGCTTACTAAATATGCAGCAAATGCTTTTTTAGCGACCAAGATTACCTTTATGAATGAGATTGCTAATTATTGTGAAAAGGTTGGTGCAGATGTGGATAAAGTAAGAGTAGGTATGGGTACAGATTCTAGAATAGGGAAACGGTTTTTATTTCCAGGAATAGGATATGGAGGCTCTTGTTTCCCAAAAGATGTTAAAGCACTTCAAAAAGCAGGAGATATTGAAAATTATGATTTTAAAATATTAAATTCTGTAATAGAAGTAAACAAAAAGCAGAAAACTATTTTAATGCCTAAAATTGAAGCCTACTTTAATGGAGACATTAAAGGAAAAAAAATAGCGGTTTGGGGCTTATCTTTTAAACCAGAAACGGATGATATTAGAGAAGCACCATCGATTGATTTAATGGAGTTATTAATCGAAAAAGGTGCTAAACTAAATGTATTCGATCCCGAAGCCATGCCAAATATTAAAAGGAAGTTTGGAGAAACACTTATATATTGCGATTCTATGTATCAAGCATTAGAAGAAGCGGATTGTTTAGTTATTTGTACAGAATGGAGTATTTTTAGAACTCCAGATTTTAAAAGAGTAAAAGAATTACTAAACCAACCCATAATTTTTGATGGGAGAAATTTATATGATGTAACCGAAATACAAAAAGAAGGTTTTATATATAAGTCCATAGGAAGGGAAACTAATAAATGAAAAAAAGAATACTAATAACAGGAGCAGCAGGATTTTTAGGGTCTCATTTGTGCGATAGATATATTGCAGAAGGTTATAAAGTATTGGGAATGGACAACCTTATCACTGGGGATTTAAATAATATTGAACATTTATTTAAAGATTCTAATTTTGAGTT
>CAJXYJ010000029.1 GCA_913063255.1 uncultured Flavobacteriales bacterium
GTTAATTTTAAAGATTTTCCAACCAATTCTATAATTTCGAAATGGGAAAATAATTTTGATTATAAGTTTGGAGGAAACAATAGGTCTCCAAAATTTATGATGCCTAACAATTATGAGTTTTTATTACGTTATGCAGTACAAAATAATGACAAAAAAATATTAGACTATGTATTGCTAACACTTGATAATATTGCCTATGGAGGAGTATATGATCATATTGGAGGCGGATTTGCAAGATATAGTACCGATGTAAAATGGCATGTTCCTCATTTTGAGAAAATGCTATACGACAATGCACAACTAGTAAGTCTTTATAGTCACGCCTATTCTATTAATCAAAATCCTCTCTATAAAGAAGTGGTGACCGAAACCTTAGAATATATCGCTCAAGAAATGACCACTGAAGAAGGCGCATTTTATTCTTCTCTAGATGCAGATAGTGAACTGGAAAATGGCGAATTAGAAGAAGGCGCGTATTATGTATTTAATAAAGAAGAATTAAAAGAGCAATTGAATGAAGACTTTGATCTATTTTCTGAATATTATAATATTAATAATTATGGGAAATGGGAGAAGGAAAATTATGTATTAATTAGAAAAAAAAGTGATCAAGAAATCATAGAACAATTTTCGATTAGTTTAGAAACACTTCAGCAAAAAAAGCGAAGCTGGAAACAAAAATTACTTTCCTTTAGAAATAAACGAGCAAAACCTCGTTTAGATGACAAATCATTAACTTCTTGGAATGCTTTAATGCTTAAGGGATATGTAAATGCTTATAAAGTATTTCAAAATAAAGAATATCTTGATGCAGCCCTTAAAAATGCTCATTTTATTAGGGAAAAGCAATTGCAAAACAATGGTGCTTTATACCATAATTATAAAGATGGTAAAAGTTCTATTAATGGTTATTTAGAAGATTATGCCTCAGTTATAGATGCTTTTATTGCATTATATGAAGCTACTCTAGATGAAAAATGGATAAATCACGCCAAGGATTTAACAGATTATTCATTTACCAACTTTTTTGATGAAGAAAACAGCATGTTTTATTTTACATCTAAAGAAGACACAAAATTAGTAACGAGGACTTTTGAATACAGAGACAATGTTATTCCTGCATCTAATTCTATGATGGCAAAAAATCTTTTTGTTCTTGCACATCATTTTGATGATAATAAATTTAGTAATACTACTAAGCAGATGCTTCACAATGTGCAACCTGAAATAGAAAATTACCCTAGTGGCTATTCTAATTGGTTAGATTTATTGATAAACTACCAGCACAATTATTTTGAAGTTGTAATTGTAGGTAATGATGCTTTCGAGAAACTTTCAGAGATCAATAATAAATATCTGCCAAATATTTTAATTGCTGGGAGTACAACCGATATGGATAATCCTTTACTAAAATTAAGATATGTAGAAGGAGAAACTTTAATTTATGTATGTGTAAACAATGCTTGTAAACTTCCTGTTTCTCAAACCACAGATGCATTAAAATTATTAAATTGATTGTTTTAAAATAGTAAACGTTTATAGGGAAATACCCTAAAACCGTTATTCTTCCTTTAATTTACACTGTAATAATAGTTAAAAACTTGCCTGATATTTTAATTAATAAAAGGCAGTTTTTTTGACTAAAACCCAAAATTCTCATTTATATAATTTTTTAACATTTTTTTTAAAGATTATTAACAATTGAGTTATTGAATATTACAAATATTAGAATAACTTTGCCAACTAAAATTTTTGCTATGAAAAAAATATTTTTAATTACCTTTTTATGTATTGCTTCTTTAACCTCAGTTAATTCACAAGCACAGTCTGTTTATACAGACACAGATATAGATAAATATATCTCGACAGTCCAAATTCCAAAAATCAATGAAATAGACCTAGTAGGTACTCCTTATGCAAATGAAGAGTTTCAAAAAGGTGTTGCCGTAAAAAACGGATTAACTATTGCTCGTAATATTGGATTGAGATATAATGCGAATAAAGATATTTTTGAAATTAAAAAAACGTTTGTTTTAACAGATGATCAAGCAAGATTGTTGAAAAAGACAAATGAAATTACATTAAAAATAAATAATAATGATTTTGTTTTTATAACACCTAGTGCAAATAGTAAAGCACAAGGTTATTTTGTTGTTCTTCATAAAGGAGAGAAAGTATCGCTTTATAAAAAAATTAAGAAAGAGTATATTCCTGGTCAAAAAGCATATTCGTCAATGACTAAAGCTGTATCTCCAACCTATAAAGAAAAAATTATTTATTATATGGCAGATTCGGAAGGAGTACTTTCAGAATTACCAAATTCTAAAAAGAAAAAAGTGGAAGCTTTAAGTAAAAATACTAAAGAGCTTAAAGTCTTTGTAAAAGAAAATAAGGTAAATGTGAATAAAGAAAAAGACCTCATAAAACTCGCTGAGTTTGTGAATACCTTATAATTGTAAACTTTACAATTACTATTATAAAAGCGGAAGGATATTTATTCTATCCGCTTTTTTATTTTCCTTTAATTTCTAATTGCTTCACAAAATAAGAAGGGTATATCCCAAATTTTTTATAGAAAGCTTTAGAAAAAGACTCTGAACTTTTAAAGCCACAATCATTAGCAATAGCTTTAATAGTATACCTTCTAAACTTTTTATTTGCCTCCAACTCTTTTATTGCAAAATCAATTCTTAAATCATTGATATATTGCGAAAAGTTCTTATCCTTTTTTAAATTGATGACTTTAGAAAGGTAAGTTGAATTGGTTTCGAAACTTTTGGCAACTTCATTTAAAGAAACATCTTTAGATAAAAATTCATTTTTAGATTCAAAAAGATCCAATTGTTTTAAAATGTCTTCAATAACTACGCCCGATATAACACTAGAATCTGTTTCTAATTTTGAAGTTTTAGTTTTTGCTTTTTCTTGATTTGCTATTAAATTTTCAAAACGTTTTTTAAATTGTTGTTGTCTTCTAAAATAATAGAATAATGCAATAATACTGATACTTAAAAAGCCCAAAATCCACCAAGTTGTTAAAGTAGATGTTTTATTTTTTTCATTGAGCTCTTCAATTAACTCCTCTTTTTCTTCTAATAGTTTAGGTATAAGGTATTCCTTTTCTGTTTTCGCTTTTATATTTACTCTTTTAGCATCAATAATTCTTACTACCTGAACCAATTTATAAAGGTATTCTAATTGTTTTTCCTTTTCATTTTTATCTCGATAATAGCTTACTAACTTATCATAAACAAAGGGTAACTCTGGATTTAGTACATGTTTTGCTTCATATATAGAATCTATTTTCATTAAATAAGGAACACCTCGTTCTTTATTTCCTTGATTATAATAGGTACTCCCTACATAATAATAAAAGTAAGGCAAATAACTATTGTTGTATAAAGCCCTATTTTTATCTCCCTTCTGTAGACTATCTAAAGCATCATTATAATTTCCCTTTGCATAAAGTGCAGATCCTGTTCTTGAAACAAAAGCTAAATAGGTAAAGCTATCTTTCACCTTTAGGGTTTTTTCAATGGCCAAATTATAATAGACCAATGCCGAATCTGGTTTTTTTAATCGGATATAACACTTCCCTATATCTTCTAACGAATACAAATAATGCTCAGAGTAATGTTCAATTTCTGGATTTGCATTTAATAATTTGTAGGTTAATAAAGAGGTTTCTAATGCTTTTGAATAATCTCCCCACAATTCATTTATTCTTATAATTTGATGAAGTGCTGTAATTTGCTGGTCTATATTATTATTTTTATTGGAAGACTGATAACCTAATATTGCACTTTGCAAACTTTTTTCATATTCTTCTTTTTCATATAATAAATGAGACTTATTAATATATGCTAAAGCGGGAAAATTGATATGCTTACTCTTTTTCGTAAGTGTTATAGAGGTATCTAAATATTTTAAAGCCTTTCTTCTTTTCGACTTTTGAGCCATTTTCACATAACCCAAAGCCATTTTATTGCTATCATTCTCGATTCTGGATTTCTCTATATAAACTCTTGCAATTTGTTTGGCTTTTGTAGTGTCTCTAGTATTGTTGAACAACAATAACAACGAATTATAAGACTTTGTTTGTAATGTATCTTGTGAGGAAGTTTGTGACTTCCCTACTATAAATGATAAAATAAATAATATTGTAAAAATTGGCTTCATTAATTAATTTGAAAAATATTTATACTCCTATTTTTTAATATTATAAAAATACCCCTTTATTAAAGAGTGTAGAATAATATTTAGCCCTTAATAACAATTAGATACATATTTACTTGATTTAGTGCGTCTTGTGTTCTATTTCTGTTGTCTAAATTTATAAATAACGACTTCATTTTTATAAAAGGCGAGCATGACAGTTAGGAAAAAACTGCTAGATGAAGTTAATTTGAGTAGTTCAAAAACAAAAAATGAAAAAATTATATACCCTCATTTTACTATGTAACTTCTGCTTCGCTTTTTCGCAAGAGAAGGATTTCAAAATATCATTACTATTAGAAAATGCTACAACGGAAGAAGTATTTAAAAGTATTGAAGAAAGAACCAATTATCATTTTTACTATATAGAAGATTGGCTTACAGACGATTTAATTTCTGTTAATTATAAGGACACTAGTATTCAAGAAGTACTGTATGACCTTTTTAAAGAATCACTTATCAATTATTATATATCTATAGATAATAAAGTTATTTTAACTAAAAACAATATTATTTACGACAGTTTACCTATTGGGTTTTTTAATGAAGAAAAATCTATTCCAACCGAAACCGAAACAGCCCCTGTCAATTCACCTGTATTTGTGAATGACGAGAATGTTACTGAAGTAAAAAAAACAGAAACTGTACGAATAGGAAGGGAAAATAAAAATAGCAGTCAAAAACAATTTACATTAAAGGGAATCATCACAAATAAAGAGGATGGCAAACCCATTTCAGATTTAGCTCTTATTGCAAATGGTCATAAAATTGGAGCAGTTACCAATAAAAATGGTTTTTACATAATAAAGTTACCTATAGGAATAAATACCATCGAAACAAGATCTCTAGCCTTTGAAGAAATTAAAATAAGAGTGATTATTTATAATGATGGGCAATTAGATTTTAGTATCAACGAAAGTTATGAAGGATTGGATGAAGTTGTTATAAAGACTAATGTAGAAAAAAACATTGAAGAAGTAATTGCCGGTAAAACCGAAATAAATGTAAAACAGGTAAAAAACATTCCATTAGTATTAGGCGAAAGAGATATTTTTAAAGTCGCATTATCATTACCTGGAATTTCCACAGCTGGTGAAGGAGCATCGGGATACAATGTAAGAGGGGGAAAAACAGATCAAAATCTAATATTATTAGATGATGCTGTTATTTATAATCCTATTCATTTTTTCGGGATATTTTCCGCAATCAATCCTTTTACAACTGGTGAGTTTGATATTTATAAAGGAAATATCCCAGCCAAATATGGAGGACGTTTATCTTCTGTTTTCGATATAAAAACGAAAGACGCAAACATTGAAAAAATTTCTGGAGATGCTTCCATAGGCCCAGTTACTGGAACCCTTTCGCTTGAAATCCCAATAATTAAAAATAAGTCTGGACTATTAATCGGTGGTAGAGCCACCTATTCCGATTGGATTTTAAGATCTCTAGACGATGAGGAGCTAAAAAACAGTCAGGCCTCTTATTACGATGTTATTGCGAAATACAACCATAAATTCGACGAGAAAAATGAATTAAAAGCATCTGGTTATTTTAGTAAAGACAAGTATAGTATAACTTCAGATTCTCTGTATAATTATAATAACAGACTTGCATCTATTAAATGGAAGCATAAATTTAATGAGAAAAATAGCGGTGATTTAATCCTTTCTAATAGCAATTATAAATTTGATATAGAATACGATGGCAATGCCAATAATGACTTTAAATTAAATTACAATATAGATGAGATTGAGCTAAAGCTTAATATGCGATATAGGCCTAATAAAAAGCATGTTATAGACTATGGAATAGCAAGTAAACTGTATCATGTAGAACCAGGGAATTTTACGCCTGAGGGATCAACATCTATTATAGAACCTTTAACAATTCCCACTGAGAGGGCATTAGAATCTGGATTGTTTCTATCGGATAATTTCACGATAAACGAAAAATTATCTATCTATGCGGGGATACGATATTCTATCTATATGTATTTAGGTGAATCCACGCAACGGCTGTACGAAAGTGGATTACCAAAAAACGAAACCACACTTATAGGAACTCAAGAATATGATAAAAATGAAGTGGTTAAAACCTATACAGGCCCTGAAATAAGAATTTCTGCAAGATATCTAATTAACCAAGACCTTTCAATAAAAGCCAGTTATAATTCTCTCTACCAATACATTCATTCTTTATCTAATAATACTACTGCTTCACCTATAGATACTTGGAAACTTTCAGATTTAAATATTAAACCTCAAGATGCCAAACAATTTTCATTGGGGGTTTTTAAAAATTTTAATGATAATTTATATGAACTTAGCATAGAGGGTTATTATAAAAAAATGAATAATGTTTTAGATTATAAAGTAGGGGCCCAACTTTTATTAAATGAAACTATCGAACAAGAACTTTTACAAGGCGATGGTAAGTCTTATGGTATTGAGTTCTTAATTCGAAAAAATTACGGGAAATTAAATGGATGGCTTGGCTATACCTATTCCAGGTCTTTTACGAGATTGGATGGTGATTTTGCCGAAGAAATTGTGAATGATGGAGAATATTTTCCTGCCAACTATGATAAACCTCATGATATTAGTTTAGTTGCAAATTATAAACTTACACAACGTTTTAGTCTCTCTTCTAATTTTGTTTATCAAACAGGAAGACCTGTAACCGTCCCAGTTGGAAATTATGTTTTTAATGGCGCTGAATATGTTCTCTATAGTGACCGAAATGAATATAGAATTCCAGATTATTTTAGATTAGATATAGGGGTTAACATTGAAGGGAATCATAAACTTAAAAAACTAGCACATAGCTTTTGGAATATTTCTATCTATAATGTCTTAGGTAGAAACAATCCATATTCGGTTTACTTTGTTACCGATGATGGGGAAGTAAAAGCTTACCAAACTTCCATTTTTTCAATTCCTATCCCTACCATAACCTATAATATTAAATTTTAAAAATGAGATACAAAAAAGCATATTATAAAGTATTCTCAGTAGTAATACTCTTGTTTTTCATTAGTTGTACTGAAGAAATAGACTTTAAAACCGAATCTTTTGAAAGTGCTTTAGTAATAGATGCTACTATTACTAACCAATTAAAACAACAAGAAGTTTTATTAAGCAGAACTTTTAGGTTTGAAGAGGATGGCCCAAATCCAGAAACTAATGCTGAAGTAAGAATAGTAAGCGATAATGGAGAATTTAATTTTCAGGAAATAGAAGATGGCAAGTATATTTCTAATACTGCATTTAAAGCGGAACCTAATTCAAATTATACCTTAAAAGTAATAACAAATAATGGTCGTTTATACACTTCTTCCTCTATGCAACTAACACAAGCCACGCAAATAGACCAATTGTATGCTGTAAGAGAAACTAATGATCTAGGAGTAAACGGAATGGCTATTTATGCAGATAGTTATGACCCTACTGGAAACTCCAAATATTATCGATACGAATATGAAGAAACTTATAAAATTATAGCCCCTAAATGGGTTCCAGAAGACATTATAGTTATAGATGAGTTTTATCCATGTACGGTTTCTTTAGTGCCGAAATCACAAGAAGAACAAGTTTGTTATAATACCGTAAATTCGAAATCGATCAATCAAACCAATACCAATGCATTAACAGAAGATCGAGTAACTAGACATTTGGTTCGGTTTATAGATGAAGATAATTTTATAATCTCACATCGGTACAGCATTCTTTTAAAACAATTTATTCCCTCACAACAGGCATATACTTTTTATGAAACGCTTCATCATTTTTCTGAAGAGGGCAGTTTATTATCACAAGTGCAACCAGGGTTTATCAATAGCAATGTGTTTTCTGAAAGTAATCCAAACGAGAAGGTATTAGGGTTTTTCGATGTTTCATCAGTAACCTTTAAAAGAATTTATTTTAATTATAGAGATTTTTATCCTAATGAAAACTTACCTCCATTTCCTGTAAGTTGTATTCCAACTGGGCATAGTCAATTTACAAATGGTAACCCGCCTGCTTGTGGATCATTAATTACAGAATTACTTAGAGATCGAGTGGTTTATCACCATGGGGCTTCTATCACCCCAGACAATACAACTATAGGCCCATTTCTTATGGTACTAAGGGAATGCGGAGATTGTACAGCCTTAGGGAATAATGCTGTCCCAGATTTTTGGGAAGAATAAAAAACAAATGTTATGAAAAAAATAAAAATCATTATACTACTTATAATCACTTTTAGTATACAAACAATTTATAGCCAAAATGGGAATAATAGCTATATAGATTCCTATAATTTTACTCCCAAAGAAAACATCTTTTTACATTATAATACTTCTCTATTATTTGCTGGAGAATATTTTTACTACAAGGTGTATTGCAATAATGCTACTCGCAACCAATTAAGCACTTTAAGTAAGGTGGCTTATGTAGAACTTATTAATGAAGATAAACAACAAGTATTTAGGCATAAAATTAGTTTGAAAAATGGATTAGGGCAAGGGGACTTCTTTATTTCTACTACTATCCCATCTGGTAATTATAAAATTATAGCTTATACACAATGGATGAAAAATGGAGGAAAAGATTATTTCTTTCAAGGGGATATTAGCATTATAAATCCATATTTAGCGAATCAAAATTCAATTATGGATACCACTAATGTTTCAACTAATTATTTTTCAGAAGATCCTATAGAAACGAATATTTCAAATTATTTAAAATTGACTACAAATGGTAATAATTTCAAAAAAAGAGAAAAAGTAAGCGTAAGTATAACTAACCTAAAAGAAACAGGAGGCTTTGGCAATTACTCTATATCTGTTAGAAAATTAGACACTATAAATTCTTCTGAAAGAAGAAGTGCTAAAGACTATAAAAAGAATTATTCAACCCATGGAATCTCTAAAAATAAAAAAGATTCAGAAGTACATAACCCTGAAATTAATGGAGGAATCATCTCTGGTAGTATTATAAATATTAGCACTAATTTACCTGCAGAAGGTGAGAATGTTAGTATCTCGATACCTGGTGAAAATTTTATTTTTAAAACGACAACCACAGATGAAAACGGGATCTTTAATCTTTCTATAAAAGAAAATCACATTAAAGAAACTGGTATAATTCAGGTACTTGGTGAGGATAGAGATAACTTTAGTGTAGAAATAACAGAAACATCTTCTGTAGATCTGTCACAATTAAAATTTAACTCTTTTAAAATAACACCTTCCATAAAAGAAATGATTTTAGAACGAAGTGTTTACAATCAAATTGAAAATGGTTATTATGCTATAAAACCAGACACTATTGTTTCATTACCAATTCAAAAACCATTTTATTCAGAATATGATTCTACTATTTATACCTTAGATGACTATGCAAGATTTTCAACTATAAAAGATGTATTCATTGAAATTATAGAAAATGTTTGGACCACAAAAAATAAAAAAGGGGATCGGGTCTTTTATGTTAGAAATTATACGGATAATAATAAAAACTACCTCCCTTTAATTTTTGTAGATGGAGTATTAATACAGAACCATAATCATTTATTAGAATACAAAGCCAATAAAATTAAAAAGATAGAAATTTTACAAGGAGAGGCTCATTTTGGCACTACAATTTATCAAGGGGTTATAATTGTGGAAACTATAGATCATGATTATAAAAATTTACTAAAAGGAGATTTTTTAAAAGAATTAAAGTTATTCAACTCCCAACCTACAAAAAATTATTTTCATCAGGTTTATAATAACAATAACAAGAGTTCTCAACACATTCCAGATTTTAGAAACCAGCTATTATGGAATCCTACTATAACGTTAAATACTAAGGAACAAGAAATAATTTTTTACACCTCTGACAATACTGGGGATTATGAAATTTGTTTAGAAGGGTTTACAGTTTATGGAAAACCAATTACTTTGCGAAAAGTTATTAATGTGAATTAATTTACTTAAAGCTTTGTTAAATCCAGTAAATATGGTCTAAATTTATAAATACCGACCACCTTAGTTTGCATACATGGATAGACAGCAGTACTTTTGAACTATCAAATAAGTTAAAAGAAATTCGAAATTTTAAAATTTGAATTAAAATTCATCAATTATAAATTAAAATAAAATATTATGAAAAAGAAAATATTAATTACACTAAGTTTTCTATTAATTGGGTCGGGCTTTATTTATGCTCAAAATAGAAACCTGCAACGACAAACTGATCTTTTTGTTGAAACCATGGACAGAAATTACGTTTCTCCAGATTTTTTGGAAACTTATGATGGGACACCATATAATTCTACTACATTTTTATTAGGGAATATTTATATCAATAAAGAGTTAACAAAGTCTGATGTAGCAATGCGTTATAACATCTATTCTGATGAAATGCAAGTTAAAGAATCTTTGCAGTCTGAGGATAAAGACATCACTGCTTTAATAAAATCTCCAGATATATCTGTGACTATTTTAAACGAAACTTTTATTTATGTCCCCAAAGGAAAAGGTCTAGAAAAAGGTGGGTATTTTCAAGTAGAAACTACTGGTAAAACTTATAGTCTTTATAAAAAACTAGGTAAAGAGTATTTTGAAGCTAGTAAAGCGAAAACTTCTTTTGAAAGAGATGTTCCAGCAAAATTTGACGATAGAACTTTCTATTATATCCATTTTAGTAATGGTGCTATGGTGGAATTACCAGATTCTAAAAAGAAAAGATATAAAGCATTTGGCGAAAGTGAAGCTTTAGTTAAAGCATATGCAAAAGAAAGAAAGTTAAATATTACAGAGGAGAAAGATTTAAAAAAAGTAATTATTTATTTAGATAATCAAAAAAGTATTACCCAGAAATAGAATCTTTTTTTACTTTAAAAAAATCAAAAAAGCGCCATCAATGATGGCGCTTTTTTCTTGTATTTCAAATAACATTTATTAACTTTGAGCAATAGATTTTTACTCAAAAACCTAAACTAATGAAAAGCCTCTTTTTCCTAATATTTTCTTATCTTTTTATAAATTCCACATTTAGTCAAAATGATTTTTATAGATATGTGGTAGTAGAAGATAATGTAACCACCAGAAGTAAAAGAATCTCTTCTGATAATACTATTTATTTACCCGACGATATTATTGGAACACCCTATAGTGACGAAATATTTTATAAAGGAACCATTTTTGAAAACAATGAGTCTACAATAAAAGATCTATTTTTTAGATATAATGCCTTCCAAGATTTTATAGAAGTTAAAAAAAAATTGAGTGATCCTGATAGTAAAATATTTCTTTTAAAAAAAGACCCTAATGTTTTAATCAAGTTTAATGATGAGTATTTAATGTTTGATGAAAAAATAAATGGTTACTATCAAATATTATTTATTGGTGATAATTATAAACTTTATAAAAAATTATATAAAAAATATTATAAACCTATAACAGCAAAATCGTCATTCGAAAAAGATGTTTTGGCTACCTATAAAGATATTCCAAAATATTTTTTAGTTGATAATGAGAACAACCTTTATGAGTTTCCAGACTCGAAAAATAAAAAAATAAAACTTTTTGGCAATAAAAAAACCGAAATTCAAAAGTATGTGAAGAGTAATCGATTAGATATTAATGACGAAGATATCTTAATTAAAGTGGTTCGTTATTTTGATACTTTTGAGGATGCTAGCCCGCAATAAAATCTTTTAAATAATACGGTTCAAAATAGGCGACATCTTCGATGTCGCTTTTTTTATGTTTTTCATTAGCCAGTAAACCCATATTATTAGCCGATGGTAATTTACCTTCTATAAATATTGCATTTTTATGACTGCAAATAGTTTTAAATTTTTCTACTCCATCTCCGATAAAATAAACATTTCCCTTTTCTAAATAGTCTGAAAATGAATTTTCATCTAATACTTCTGCCCTAGTCTCTCTTAGTTGTTTTTTGTTTTCAGCATTATATATTGCCGAGTAAACTTCCATACGTCTGGCATCTAACATAGATACAATAACACCTTCTTTCTCTTTTACCTGATAGGCTAAAGAATCTAGTGTTGGCACCGAAATTAATGGGATATCTAAAGCAAAGCACAAGCCTTTTGCTGCAGATACTCCTATACGAAGACCTGTATAAGACCCAGGCCCTTTACTCACTGCTATAGCTGTGAGTTGAGATTTAGAAATATTGTTTTTTAAAAGGAGTTCTTCAATATAAACATGAAGCCGCTCTGCATGAGAATAGCTAGTATTATAATCTTCTTTTAATGCAATAACACTTCCGTTTACTGAAAGTGCTACAGAACAATTTGTAGTTGCGGTTTCAATACATAAAATGGTAGCCATTAGTCACTATCGTTATCTTCGTTATCCTCTTCTTCTTTCTCAGACTTTTCCTCAACCTTATCCCCTGATTTTAATGATTTGGTAACTGTATTATAAGGTCCAGTAATCACTTCATCGTCTTCTTGTAAGCCAGATATAATTTCAATATTGCTATCGTCTTGTATCCCTGTTTTTATAACCCTTAACTTTGCTTTTTCTCCAACTTTTATAAAAACACATTCAAATTTTTCGCTATTTGCAGTTGCTTTTTCTTTTGCCTTTTTTTCTTTAGTACTAGTCGTATCTGTTTTTATAACTATAGCGCTAATAGGAACCCCAATGATTTTTTCTTTCTTATCTGTAATTATATCTACAGTAGCAGTCATTCCTGGTCGAAAAGGAGAAAAATTCTCTGGTTTGTTTTCGGTTAAATCTTTATAGGATTCTGGAAGTATTCTCACTTTTACTTTAAAATTGGTAACCTGATCTACGGAAATTGCATTTTCTGCTGTATTTGCGATCTCTGTAACAATACCTTTAAATTCTCTTTTTAAATAAGCATCTACTTCAACAATAGTTGAATCTCCAACAGTTACTTTAACGATGTCTGTTTCATTTACATCTACCTCCACTTCCATATTGTTTAGGTTAGCTACACGCACAATTTCTGTACCTGTCATTTGAGCGGTACCAACTACTCGCTCTCCTAACTCAACTGAAAGTTTTGAAATAGTCCCATCTCTTGGAGCAAAAATGGAAGTTCTTGCCAAATTATCTTTAGATTGCTTAACCGAAGATTCTGCACTACGAACATTATAATAAGCAGATCTTACATTTGCTTGAGACATTTCGTAATCTGCAACCGTTTTTTCCCAATCTGATTTTGAAATAACCCCCTTTTCAAAAAGAGATTTATTTCTTTCGTAATTTGATTTAGAATTTTTTAGGCTAGCTTCTGCTTGTGTTAATTGTGCTCTTACATTTTCTAATCCTGCTTGAGATTGGGTAACCATTGCTTGTACTAAATCTGGATTAATACGAACTAATAAATCTCCTTTTTTTACTTGTTGTCCTTCTTTTATTGGAAGCTCGATTATTTCTCCTGAAACTTCTGAAGATAATTTAATTTCTATTTCTGGTTGTATTTTTCCAGTTGCTGCAACTGTTTCAACAATATCTATCCATTCTATTTTGGTAATTTCTATTTCTTTTGCGTTTCCATTTTTACCAAACCAACCTGCTTTTTTACCACCAATTAAAACTATAATTAACACAATAACAATAGCGATAATCCAAATGATTTTCTTTTTTTTCATAATTAAAATTTAAGCTCTGAAGCTGGTATTCCAAAAAACAATTCCAATACTTTTAATTTGAATATATAATCAAATTTAGAACGATTTAGTTCTATTAACGCTTTATTATATCTAAGTTTTGATTGACTAAACTCGAATGAATTAGTTAATCCTACATCGTATTTTGTCTTAGCATATTCGTATGCTAACTCCTGTGATTTTAATGCCACTGAAGCAGCATCGTATGATTTTTGAGCTCCTTCTGAATCTACATAAGCTTGGTATACACTTGACTCTAAATCTAATTTAGTTTGTTCTAATTGATATTCGAATCTTTTTACATTAACAGCTTTTCGTTTTACATTATTTCTAGAAGAAAACCCATTAAATACCGGTACACTTAATTGTAATCCATAAGAAATTCCATCATTATTAGACAATTGATCTGCGACAGGTAATGCAGGGTCTAATACCAAACTCGTATTTGGCACATCGGCGAGAACTGCCTCTCCAGTACTTCCTAAATATCCAATTTGTGTGGTAACAATTGGGTTATCTGGATCTGTATATTGATTTATTCTATCAATATCAGTTTCTCTGGTATTATAATTAAAAAATGCATTGACGGTTGGCCAGTAAAAACTTTTAGAAATCTCTAAGTCCTTATTAGCAACCTCCATATTTTGTTCTGCTATTTTAACTTCATATCTATTTTCCTTTGCAGAATTGATAACTTCATCTATACTTTTACCCGTAATCTCGGATAGAATAACATTAAATTCTTCATCTGCAATATCAAAATTCTCATAATCTTTTATCAATAATAATTGTGCTAAACTTATTAAAGAGATTCTAATATTACTTTCAGATATAACAATAGCTTGAACCTCATTTGCACTAACGGCTTCAATTTCTAATAAATCCCCTTGAGGTAAAACGCCAGAGTTCACCAGTTCTTGAGTCCTCTTTATTTGATCTAATGTTACATTATTTTGTTCTAAAGCAACCTCTAAATTAGCTTTACTTAATAATACTTGTAGATAGCCATTCGCAACAAATAAAGCAATATCATCTTTAATCTTACTTAAATTATATTGAGAGGAAAGCTGCTCCATCTTTGCTTTTTGTAATTCTCTATGGTTTCGTAATCCACCAAATACAGTAACTCCAGCAGAAATATTATAAGAAGAACTTCTAGAAGTAATATTTCTTAATACTCCAGTAGATACATCTTGAGTTAATCCTGTATTCCAACTATTTCCCGCAGATGCGTTTAAGGTTGGTAGATAATTCCCTATGGCATCACTTTTTGAAATATCTGTGCTTTCTATATCTAAAGCTGATTGCTTAACCGAAATATTATTCTCGATTGCATAGGCCACACATTCTTGAAGTGTCCATTTTTTATTTTGAGCTGTTACTGATATTCCTATGGTTAGGAATAAAAAAACAAGTACATATTTTTTCATATGTTTAGATTTTAAATTTTTTAGAGGTAACATATGTGTTCGCTATTAAGAATATTTTATGCATCAAAATTTTACCTGCTCGTTTCATAATAATTGTATTGTTGAATTGGTCTTACTAATTTAAAAATTGTTACAAGTAATAGAAAAAATACTTGATTTATCTGCCTCTATTAAAGTCTGCAGCAGGTTTTAATTGGTTCCAAACCTTGATTTTGTCATCTTCAGAAATACCTCCTTTAATCTCTACATTTATCCCATCACTAACACCAAGTTCGATGTCTTTTCTTTCAAAATTTTGAGCCCCTACCTCTACTTCTACATAAGGTTCTTTTGTTTTTGGGTCGTATTGAATTAAAGCTTCTTTTAAAGCCATAACACTATCTGCTCTAGCCAAAATAATAGAGGCATTTGCACTTAATCCTGCACGAATAAATGTAGAATCTGTTTTATTTAGTGTTCCTTTAATTTCAAATTGGATAGCTCCGTTTTCCTCTACTCCTTTTGGAGCGATATAATCTAAAACAGCATCAAATTTTTTATTTTCAATTGCTCCTACTGTAATTTCTAGTGCCAGTTTTTCTTTAATCTTTCCTACTTCACTTTCATCTACTTTTCCTTCAAAAATCATATTTCCAACATCGGCAATAGTTGCAATGGTAGTTCCGTCGTTAAAATTATTTGCTTCAATTACTTGATTTCCTGTTTTTACAGGCACGTCTAATACCATCCCAGAAACAGTTGCTCTTATCTCTGTATTAGCCGCTGCTCCCATTCCGCTAGTAGTTCCCGTTTTTACAATATCGTAATTTTGACGGGCATTATTTAAGCTAATTTGTTCTTGTTTATAGCGCTGTTTTGTCTGATCATAAGACAATTGCGCAGTATCAAACTCATTGGCAGAAATAACTCCTTTTTCATGCAACTCTTTCTGTCTGTTATAAATATTTTCTTGATTCTTATAAGCCAATCGTGCCGTTTCAACCTGAGTATTAATACTGTTGATATTGTTTTTAGCACTATTTAATGAAGATACATTAGGGACCACTTTTACTTTAGCTAGTAAATCTCCTGCTTCTACAAACTCCCCTGCTTCTACATATATTTCAGCAATTATTCCAGAAATATTTGGTTTGATAAGTACTTCTTCTTTAGGAACTATACTCCCAGTTGCCACTGTTTTTTTTATAATAGTTTCAGTAGTTGGAGATTGAGTTTCATATACAACAGGATCCTCTTGGTTTTTACTATATAACCAATACATAGCTGTCGAAAATAATAAGACTATAGCTATTAATGTTCCGATGGTTGCTCTTTTTTTCATTCTAATTTATATTCTAATGTTAATTTCTTATTAATCTGTTCGTAATGCATCTACAGGCTTTACTTTTATTGCTGTTTGTGCTGGTATTAATCCAGCCAATAATCCTGAAATTATTAAAATCGCTAATGCAATTAATACTACTCCTATGTTAACAGATGGGTTTAAAAACATCATATCTGACGTATCCATTCCATCTAATATATTATTAATTAATGCCAATAATCCAGAAGCTAAAGCGATACCAGCCATCCCTGAAATTATGGTAAGAAAAATAGATTCTAATAAAATCTGAGATCGAATACTCCAAGGAGTTGCTCCCAATGCTCTTCTAATACCAATTTCTTTTGTTCTTTCTTTTACTACAATTAGCATAATATTACTAATCCCAATGATTCCGGAAAGTAAGACCAAAATCCCTACAAAATAAGCGACAAAGTTTAATGCTACAAAAAGACCATTAATTTTACTAAACTCTTCATATAGGTCGAAGTGACCAATGGCTCTATCATCTTCTGGATGAATGGTATGCCGAGACTTCATTAAATCAAAAATATTGTCTTTTAATTCAGTAATAGTAGTGTTATCTTCTGCTGTTATTGCCATCCAACCCACTCTATTGCCCATATTAAAAGCTTGTGAAAATGCCGTAAAGGGAACAAATATTTCTTTTTGCCCTTCTTCAGCATCCCCGTCATTAGACTTTTTATTATATGTCCCAATTACCATAAAATTAACTCCGTTAATTTTAATATATGATCCTAAAACTTCTTCACCGGGTTCATATAATTCACTTCTTACAGCACTACCAATTACTGCAACTTTTCTTTTTTCATTAATATCTGAGTAATTAATAAATCTACCCAAGGTAATATCCATGGGTTGTTGTTCAATAAACTCCGGGTAATCTCCATAAACATTAAAAGCTCCTGTATTTAATCCTCTTACTACGTTGTTAGTTCCTCTAAATCCTCCTAATTGATTTCTTGGAGAAATATAACGTAGGTTAGGGATGGCTTGTCTTATTGCTTCTACATCTTCAATTTTAAATCTATATCGTCTCCCTTTGGGAAGCCCCTTATAAGGTTTAGAGGCCGTTTGAGACCACATAAACATCGAATTTGTAGCCATGCCATCGAAGCCTTGCTTTACACCATTTTCGAGTCCCTTCCCTGCTGCTAAAAGAATAACTAGAATAAAGATTCCCCATAACACTCCAAAAGAAGTCAATACAGTCCTAAACCAATTAGAACTAAGGGCCTCTAGTATTTCTGACCAGCTATCTTTGCTAAACAACTTACTCATCTCTTAAGGCTTCTATGGGTTTAATACTCGCTGCTCTATAGGCAGGAAAAAATCCTGCAACAGCACCTGCAATTACTAAAATAAATACGGTTGTAAATGCTACTTTAAAATCTACAGAAGGATTTTTAATATAATCCGTTTCTATTAATGGCCCTACTAGTTCCAAAAGAACCAAACTAAAAATTAGACCCAAAAACCCAGCAATTGCCGTTACAAATATAGATTCGTGTAAAATCATTCCTATGATCGAAATGGGTTGTGCACCAATGGCTTTTCTAATTCCTATTTCCTTAGTTCGCTCTTTCACAATAATCAACATAATGTTACTTACTCCAACGATCCCTGCTATTATCGTACATATTCCAACTCCCCAAAAAAACCATCGAATCATAAACATTAAATCGAAAAACCGTTTTGCATTTTCTAAGGAATTATTAATTCGAATTGCGCGTTCGTCTGTTGGAGAAATAATATGTTTTGCTTTTAAATCCGCTTCTAATTTTGCTGTAAACGCTTCTGAAGCTGCTAATGCATCCTCAAACTTATCTTGTTTTTCCAGCGTAAAGGCCATAGAACGAAGTTTATCACCTGCATTAAAAACACGCTGTGAAGTAGTTAATGGAATAAAAATTCTATTTTCTTCTCGCTCTCCTCCTGGATCTGTATAAATTCCAACTACTTTAAATTTTACTCCAGATATTTCAATATATTCCCCAATTGCATTTTCTTTTTTAAACAAATCTTGATATACTCTTTGTCCAATTATTGCAACTTTTTCGTATGCATCATTATCATTTTGATTAATATACCTTCCTGTTGTAAGCGTAGCGTTTTCTAGAAATTGATAATCTCCCAAAACTCCTTCAACACGGTAACTTCCGTTTTCTGTTTTATAGGTTGTTATTTGTCCCCATCTACTGTAAACTCCAGACTTGTATTCTAACTGATCTTCATTCTTGGTTGCAGCCATATCGAAATCTGCATTGTCTAATCGAATTCGTCTTCCAGGATTTAAACCTTTATAACTTTCAGAGGTAACTCCTGTCCATACCGAAATTCTATTCGTTGCATCATTTTCAAATTCTGAAGCGATTCCATTTTGCATTCCTTGTCCTATAGCCAGTAAAATGACCAAAATAAATATCCCAGAAGCTACAGAAAGCCCTGTTAAAAAAGTTCGCAATTTATTTTTGCGAATGGTTTCGAATATTTCTTGCCAACGTTCTAGACTAAACATGTGCTAGTTTTTTTGCTCGAATTTGTTTTACAGATGAATCATCTGTAATAATACCATCTTTTAGATTAACAATTCGTTTACACATATGTGCAATATCATCCTCGTGAGTTACTATTAATACTGTTTTTCCTTCATCGTTAATTTGCTGAATTAACTCCATTACTTCATAAGAGGTAACACTATCTAATGCTCCAGTTGGCTCATCTGCCAATAAAACTTTTGGATCACTCGCCAATGCTCTTGCAATTGCAACCCGTTGTTTTTGTCCACCAGAAAGTTCGTTGGGTAAATGATCAGCCCAATCTGCTAATCCCACTTTTTCTAAATAATGCATCGCTTTTTCCATACGGATGTTACGCTTAACACCCTGATAATACAAAGGCATTGCTACATTATCAAGAGCGTTTTTATAATTAATTAAATTAAAAGATTGAAAAATGAAACCTAAAAATTTATTTCGGTATTGCGCTGCAACTTTTTCATTTAAATCTTTAATAAGCCTGTTGTCCAGATGATAAGATCCTTCGTCTGCTTCATCTAATATTCCTAAAATATTTAATAAGGTAGATTTTCCAGAACCTGAAGAACCCATAATGGCTACCATTTCACCGTCGGAAACATTAAAATTTATCCCTTTTAAAACATGAAGCGAATTTGCTCCCATTTTATAGGATTTATGAAGGTCTTTTATTTCAATCATGGCTTAGTATTAACATTACAAAGTACATAAATATATATTTGTGAAATGTGAAAATGGTGTTAAGACTTAATTAATATAGTCTTTTATAAGACTTTAAATTAAAAAATATGTTACATCATTTTTGAAGAAAGTGTATTTATTCTTTTTTAGAATTTTTTCGACTTCGATATATTGCATATCCAACTCCAGCAATTAAGAGATATGGGAATATCATAAGATACATAATACCATTATTAATTCCTCTTGCTGTTTGTCCACTTTCGTCACTTTCTATAACTGCTCGACACATAGCACACTGAGATTCTGCTGGCAATGAAGCAAGAAGTAAAAATCCAAATATCACAAATATTTTAAATCTCATATATTAAAATTAATAGTAGGGCGAAATCATTAGATAGACCACAACACCACTTATGGCAACATATAGCCAAAGTGGAAACGTGATTTTAGCTATTTTTTTATGTTTTTCGAATTGGCCTGTAATTCCTCTAACAAATGTTATCAATACAAAAGGTATTACTACAATTGATAATATAATATGTGTTAACAATACAAAATAATAGACATATTTCATCATTCCTTCTCCTCCATATTTTGTAGAATCTGACGTCATATGATAGGTGATATAAAGTAATAAAAATAATACTGAAAATGAAATTGCCGTTTTCATCAAACGCTCATGCATTTTTCTATTTCCCTTTTTTATTTGTAAAACTGCAAGAATTAATATGATGGCTGTCATTCCATTTATTGTAGCATATATTGGCGGCAAGAACCCCATTCGTTCCACCCCAGGAATTTTAATTCCAAAAAGAGCTGCTACTGCAATTGGGATTACTATAGAAAGAATCCAAATAAGGCGATTGTATTTTTTATTTTCTTCTGAATTTTCTAACATTATAATAGCGCCTTAATATCCTCTTTTAACATTTGAATTCCTGAATCTTCTAAACCATTATAATACACAATGGGGTTTCCATTTTCATCAATTCTTGATCGTATATAACCTTCTTGATCTATCAATGCGAAATAACCTGAATGCTCAAACCCTCCTTCAACTTCAGAATTTTCACCTGCATAAATGTTGAAACCTTCATTTGCTAATTTGTAGATGGAATCTTTTTCTCCAGTTAATAAATTCCAATAAGGATTGGTAATTTTATAACTTGTTGCATATTCTTTTAATACTGCCGGAGTATCATGTGCAGGATCTATAGTAAATGAGGCAATCGCAAGGTTTGGATTTCCGAAAAATTCGTTTTGTATTTTTACCATATTCCTATTCATAATTGGACAAATTGAAGGACATGTAGTAAAGAAGAATTCTACAATATATACTTTCCCTTTATAGGTTTCATTATCAATTATTTTCCCGTCTTGATTGGTAAAACTAAAACTTGGGACTTTCTTTTTTTCTTGGTTATTTACAACAATATATACTAAATCTGATTGTGTGAAATTTTCAACAATTTTTGGTACTGCCCAAATACCAAACAATAGGATGATAAATGAAATGCCTATATAAGAGTATTTTTTCATTTTAATTAGTTTCTTTTATTGAATTATACTTTTTTAAAGCCAATCTATATTCCGCAAGTATTACCCGAATATCATCACTCATTTTATTATTAATTTCTGAATAAACTCTAGCATCAAATCCATATAAAGTCCCAGTATCATCATCGTCATTTCTTCCTCTAAGATTTCTGTCTTTATCTATTATAAAAACGTAAGGTGTACTTAAATCATCTTCTAAGGTATAATTAGTTTGCAATGAATTAAACACATTATTAATTGCATCTGAGTTACCATATACAAAATTCCAATTCTCAGGATTCTCAATTTCAGTGAGTCTAGATTTTAAAAACTTTACCTTTTCCTGAGTCCCTTCAGGCATAAGTATAACAAATTGAAAATCTATAAATTGATAATTTTTTTTATATATTTCATGGGCTAAATTAAAAGCATGTGCATGATTATCATCAATATTATTTCCGAAGAAGCCTAAGACGGTAATTTTATTTTGCAGAGCTTTAGACTTTCCATCTTCTGTCTTAAATTCACTTATCTCTGAAATATTTGTCGTTAAAACAGGAAGTTTTACGAAATTATTTACCCCTGAAGCGAAAAAGAGGTAGGCAGTTATTGGAAGTATAAATAATACTCCTAAAACAATAAATTTTTTAATTTTATCTGAAGTTTTCACTATGCAAAAATAATAGGAAAATAAAGAAGTACCTTCTTTTCCTTATTTATTTTATAAAAAAAGACTCTTATTGAAATTACAATAAGAGCCTTTATATATTTTTGAAATTAGTTTTATCTAAAAATCGAATTTTATGTAGTTTTCTGCATAAACATTATAGATATAATCTCCTTCTAATAATACTATAAAAAGTAAATAGCAAATAAGAAAAACAGCAGTCCAAACCACAGCTCTTCTTAATCCCATTTTCTCATCACGCATATGCATAAAATCCCATGTAATATAATAGGCTTTTACAATTGTTAAAGCTAAAAATATCCAGTTCAAATACTTTAAAGCAAAAAGCGTGTTACTTGTTAAAAATTCAGGTTTTGCAATTCCTAAAGCAACTTCTATTATAGTAATAATAGAAAGTAACATAAATACTCCCCAGATTTTTTGAACGTTAGATTTAAACTTTAATCGTCCTCTAAA
>CAJXYJ010000030.1 GCA_913063255.1 uncultured Flavobacteriales bacterium
TTGAAGGAGAACATTTTAGAGCTTTTCCAATAAGTAATTGGACCGAAATGGATGTTTGGAATTATATTCAAAGAGAAGAGATTAAAATCCCATCTCTTTATTTTGCACATCAAAGAGATGTTGTGTTTAGAAATGATTCTTGGATTCCAGTTTCTGAACATTTAAAATTAGAAGAAGGAGAGGAAGTTCAAAATAAAAAAATCCGCTTTAGAACACTAGGTGATATTACAATAACTGGGGGTATAGAATCTGATGCTGATACCTTAGAGAAAATTTCGAATGAAGTATCCACAATGCGTAAAACCGAACGTGGAGATCGATCAGATGATAAAAGATCTGAAAGTGCAATGGAGGATAGAAAAAGACAAGGTTATTTTTAACAATTAAGAGAAATAAAAAAATGCAATTAGATACCAATCAATTATTACGTTTTACTACTGCTGGTAGTGTAGATGATGGAAAAAGTACTTTAATAGGAAGACTTTTATACGATTCAAAATCTATTTTTGAAGACCAATTGGAAGCCATTGAAAAAACAAGTAAGAAAAAAGGTCATGAGGGTATAGACATGGCACTTTTTACAGATGGGCTAAGAGATGAGAGAGAACAAGGGATTACTATAGATGTAGCTTATAGATACTTTACAACACCCAAGCGTAAATTTATAATTGCGGATACTCCAGGACATATTCAATATACCCGAAATATGGTTACTGGTGCTTCTACCGCTAATGTCGCTATTATTCTAATCGATGCTAGACATGGAGTTATTGAACAGACCAAGCGACATGCCTTTATCGCTTCCTTATTGCATATACCACATATAATTGTATGTGTGAATAAAATGGATTTGGTAGATTTTTCTGAAACCGTTTATAATAATATCATTACTCAGTTTGAAGAGATTTCATCGAAATTATTGGTAAAAGATATCCGTTATAAGCCTATTAGTGCTTTATTAGGGGACAATGTGGTAAATCGTAGCGAAAATATGGATTGGTATCAGGGAGCACCATTATTGAACACCCTAGAGAATATGCATATTAGTAGTGATATTAATAAAATAGATGCTCGTTTTCCTGTTCAAACCGTATTAAGACCGCAACGGGAAGGGTATATTGACTATAGAGGATATGCGGGTAGGGTTTCTAGTGGAATTTATAGACCTGGAGATGAAATAACAGTGTTGCCATCTGGATTTACATCAAAAATAAAAACGATAGATACTTTAGACGGAGAATTGGAAGAAGCCTATGCTCCTATGTCAGTCTCTATTACACTTGAAGACGATATAGATATTAGTCGAGGGGATATGATTGTAAAAGCAAATAATAAACCAGAAGCTAAGCAAGAGTTTGATGCCATGCTATGTTGGTTAAATAATTCTCCTTCAAGACCACGAACAAAATATTCTATTTTACATACTTCAAATGATCAAAAAGCGATGATTAAAAATGTAATGTATAAAGTGGATATCAATACCTATAATAGAATTGAGGATGATAAGGAATTGAAAATGAATGATATTTCTAGAGTTACTATTAGAACTACTCGTCCCTTAATGATTGATGAATACAGGGATAACCGTATTACAGGAAGTTTTACCTTAATAGACGATACCACCCATGAAACCGTAGCTGCGGGGATGATATTATAAATACACTTAATTGTTCTTTAAAAGAATTAATAAAAATAATGCTCCATAAAAATACCAAATTAGCTATTGAAGCTGCATTAGAGGCAGGAAAAAAGATTTTAGAAATTTATCATTCAGGTGATTTTAATGTTGAGTTAAAGGGAGACAATTCTCCTTTAACCAAAGCCGATATTGCAGCACATCATATTATAAAAGACATTTTAGTGTCTACAAATATTCCATTGTTATCTGAAGAAGGCAAGTCTATAGCTTATAAAGATCGAAAATATTGGAACCAATTATGGATTGTAGATCCTATAGATGGCACCAAAGAATTTATAAAACGAAATGGTGAGTTTACGGTTAATATTGCGCTAATTGAAAATCAAGTGCCTATAGCTGGTGTTATTTTTGCGCCCGTATTAGGAGATTTATATTTCTCTGAAACAGGTGTTGGTTCTTTTAAAATAAATATCGATCTTGAGAATTTTGATCTTGCTAAAGACCTTTTAAAAGCAGATAAATTGCCATTAGAACGTAAAGATTCTACCTTTACTATAGTAGCAAGCCGTTCACATATGTCACCAGAAACAGAGGATTATGTGCAAGAGATGCGGACATTACATGGAGATGTAAACTTAATCTCTAAGGGAAGTTCTTTAAAACTATGTATGGTGGCAGAAGGTACCGCCAATTGTTATCCTCGTTTTGCACCAACCATGGAATGGGATACGGCTGCAGGACAAGCAATTTGTATGTATGCGGGCCTAGATGTTATGGATTGGGGGACAAAAAACACCATGCTATACAATCGGGAAGAATTGTTGAATAATTGGTTTTTAGTAAAATAGAACACGAAATTTATCTAGAATAATAGACAATGAATTATCTGAAGAATCTCTATTCTATTGTTTAGAGATTCTTCAGGAATTCATTAATAAGATATTTATTAAAGCTTAAAAGTTATCACAGGTAAATTAGAATGATTAACTAAGTCTTCACTAATACTTCCAGCAAAGAAATGTGCTAAGCCTCTTCTTCCGTGTGTAGGCAATGCAATAATATCTACTCCTTCTTTATTACTGTAATTGTAAATACCGTCTTCTACCGTGTAATCATTATAATAATCCACTTGGTCTAATAAACTTAAAGCATCGGCTTTATTTAAGAAATTATGTACTCGGGCATCAATTTCCTTAGTACTTCTGTAATTTTGTCCAGGAAGATTTATATATAATAATTTTACTTTAGTGTTATTAAGAGAATTAAATAGTTTCATTGCATTTTTAAATGCATTTATATTCTCTTCGGAAAAATCACAAGCAAATACTGCTTTTTCAGTAATAAAATTCTTCGATTCCTTTTTAACAACAAGAACTGGAATGTCTGAATTTCTAACCACCTTTTCGGTATTAGAACCTACAAAAACTTCGCTTAAGCCACTACTACCGTGTGAACCCATAATAATAAGATCCGCTTTATTTTCTAAAGCAACTGTATTCAGTTCGTTAAAATTTTTATAGCTATATACAGAATCGGTGATGGTTATTCCCTCTAAATAATCCTTGTCTAAGAACTCTTTAAATCTCTTTTCTGCAAGTTTTAAATAATACATTCCCTCCAGCATTTCTTTTGAATTGGAGCTTGTTAAAACAGTGTCTGGGATGCCCAACATATGAAGGGCAATAATTTCGGCATTGTGTTTCTTTGCTAAATTAGAAGCTACTTCTAAAGCATATTCAGAGCATTCTGAAAAATCAACTGGGACTAATATTTTTTTCATTTTAATTTATTTAATTGGTTTTAAAGTCAATAATTGAAATCTATATATTCCTAATGTTGAATAAGGCTTGCTTTTCTTTTACTTAATTGTTTTTCTAAATCTGAAATAGTATTTTTTGCTGCTAATTCAAAGTTTTTTTCTTTGGAAGAAGCAAAAATTTTAGGCCCAGGAATACTTAATTCTATCTCACAAATATTTCCAACACCTGCAGCATCATTTTCTAGTTTAAAAAAAACGTTTGCATTGATAATCCAATCGTATTTATTTCCTAATTTATTTAATTTTTTAGTTACTATTTCAGTCATAGAATCACTGGTTAGCATCTTTACATATTGAATGTTTATCGTCATAATTATTGGTTTTAAATTGTATTTCAAATTTAACGATTTGTATGCTAAAATAGTATGATTTATGTCAGAATTATAAATACATTAACAAAACAAAGGATTGGGTTTATTAATATTTTTGAAATCTTATTAATTCTGAATAAAGGCTTATTTTTGCAGCACAAAACAGCGTACAAAAAAAGATTATGAATCGAGCCTGTTAATTTTTTAATATGAAAAGGAATTATAAAAGGCGAACAGCAGGTTACAGATAAAAAACAATAAGTATAGAACATGAAAAAGAACAATGCCACATTACAACTTTCTAAAGAAGAAATGAGATTGTATGGCTATAAGGTTGTAGATGCCGTAGTAGAACACTTTGACACTCAAGACAAAAAGCTTCCAGTTGCCAAGGGAACTAGAAAAGAAATGGATAATTTGTTTTTGGAAGAAGCCCCAGAAAATGCGAAGGATGCCCAAGAAGTGTTAGATTTTGTATTAAAAGAAGTGGTGACAAAAAGTACTATCGTATCCCATCCCAAAGCTTTTTCTTTTGTTCCAGGCCCTAGTAATTATATAAGTGCTATGGCCGATACTTTAGCTACGGGATTTAATATTTTTTCTGGTGGGTGGGCAGCATCACCAGCTGCAGCAGCACTTGAAATTGTAACCATGAACTGGCTTTTAAAAATATATGGATTCCCAGTAAAAAAAGGAGGTGGTATTTTTACTAGTGGTGGTTCTATGGCTAATCTTACAGCTATAGTTACAGCAAGACGGACTAAATGTGGAGATGATTTTACTAAAGCAGTTATTTATCTTTCAGATCAGGCGCACTCGTCTAATATAAAAGCAATAAGAGTATTAGGGTTTAAAAAGGAGCAAATCCGAATTATTCCTACGAATTTAGAATTTAAATTTTCTCTTAATAAATTAAAAAATGCCATCGCAAAAGACCGATTAGAGGGATTAAAACCTTTCTGTCTAATTGCTACAGCAGGAACAACCAATACAGGTACGGTAGATCCACTTTCTGAAATTGCTGCAATTTGTAAAAAGGAAAATATTTGGTTTCATATTGATGGGGCCTATGGTGGTGCAGCAATTCTTTCCAAAGACGGAAAAAAAATGTTGAAGGGGATTGAAAAAGCCGATTCATTAACGGTAGATCCTCATAAATGGTTTTACCAACCTTATGAAATGGGATGTTTGTTGGTAAGGAATATGAACCATTTAAAAGGGACATTTACCGAAACTCCTGAATATTTAAAGGATGTAGAAGGAAATAAATCTGAAATAAACTTTTACGATCACGGGGTTCAATTAACTCGAAGATTTAGGGCTTTAAAATTCTATATGTCTATAAAAACATTTGGTTTGGGGGAATTTAGAAAAGCGATTACTTACAATATAAAATTAGCAGAAGAGGTAGAAGAATCATTACGAAACAGTCCTCACTGGGAAGTGATTTCTCCTGCGACATTGGCTGTGATAAATTTTAGATACAATCCTATTGGTGAAAATCTATCTGAGAAAAAATTAGATGCATTAAATCAATATATTTCCGAACAAGTAGTTGCAAGCCAAGAAGCATTGTTAGTGACCACTATTTTACACGGACAAACAGTATTAAGGATGTGTTTAATAAATCCTAGGACCACTATGGAGGATATTAATGAAACCTTTACACTTTGTAATGAAATTGCCGAAACACAAAAACCATTTTAACTTATTGTCATTCAGAACGAGCTTGCGTAGTGAAGAATCTTAATAAAATAAATTGACAACAAAAACAGACGTAATAATTATAGGCGGAGGAGCCGCAGGTTTTTTTACAGCGATAAATATTGCTGAGAACAATCCGAAATTAAAAATCATTCTATTAGAAAGAGGAAGTAATGTACTTACCAAAGTAAAGGTTTCTGGAGGAGGTAGATGCAATGTTACTCACGCTGAATTTATTCCTAAAGAACTAACACAAAATTACCCCAGAGGAGAAAAAGAATTGCTAGGTCCATTTCATACTTTTATGACGGGAGATACTATAGAATGGTTTGAAAAAAGGGGAGTGCCTTTAAAAATTGAAGAGGATGGCAGGATGTTTCCGGAGAGTAATACTTCACAAACCATTATCGATTGTTTTTTAAAGGAAACGGAAAGGTTAGGGGTTGCCATTTTAAAAAATCATTCGGTTAAAGAGATTCAAAAAGAAAATGAAGCTTGGCATATTTCTACGGAAAAAGGAGATTTTACCTCTGAAAAATTGGTAATGGCTACAGGTAGTAATACTAAAATTTGGGATTTACTTAAAAAAATAGGTCATACCATCGTTCCCCCCGTCCCTTCTTTATTTACTTTTAATATAAAGGATGAACGGATTAAAGATCTACCAGGAATAGCAACTCCAGCATCCGTTGTTGTGGTTTCAAAAAACAATAAAGTAAAGCTGGAGTCTGAAGGCCCCTTACTTATTACCCATCGGGGATTAAGTGGTCCCGCGATATTAAAATTATCGGCTTGGGGAGCAAATGAATTGCATGCTGAAAATTATCAATTTAAAATTAAAGTAAATTGGTTGTTGGATGTTAGCATTGAAGAAGCTTTTGAGAATTTAAAAAGATTGCGAGAGGATAATAAAAAACAATCTCTAAATACTTATGCACAGTTAGGAATTCCAAAAAGATTATGGCAAAGCTTGGTGCTTACTTCTGGGATTACAGCTACTCAAAAGTGGGCAGAAACTACCAACAAACAACTTCAGAAATTAGCTGATCAACTTACCCAATCTGTATTTGAAGTGAATGGGAAAAGTACTTTTAAAGAAGAATTTGTAACTGCAGGTGGAGTCGATTTAAAAGAAATAGATTTTAAGCACTACAAAAGTAAGCTTCATAAAAACCTCTACTTTGCTGGAGAGGTATTAAATATTGATGCGATTACAGGTGGTTTTAACTTTCAAAATGCTTGGACAGGCGGATATATTGTTGCAAAAAGTATCACCACATGAAAACATATATAGCACTGCTTAGAGGAATTAATGTTGGAGGTCATAAAAAGATTTTAATGGCTGATTTGAGATTGCTTTTAGAATCTTTGGGTTTTAAAGATGTACAGACATATATACAAAGTGGGAATGTGATCTTTAGATCACACTCTGAAGCTTCAGCGAAAGAGTGTAGTGAAAATATTTCCGAAGCCATCAAGAAAAAATATGGCTTTAAAGTTCCTGTTTTAGTAAAAAAAGCAACAGAATTGAACGAAATACTATTAAAATGTCCCTTTTCTGATAAAAAACAAGAAAAAAGCTACTTCATACTTTTGAAGGAATGTCCGTCCCAGGAATGCATAAAAATAACAAGTGACTTTTCGCATCCAAATGAAGAATTTCATATCGAAGAAGACTGCGTTTTTATATACTATTCAGAGGGTGCCGGAAAAGCTAAAATGGGTGTTAATTTCTTTGAGAATAAATTAAAAGTAAAAGCCACGGCTCGTAATTATAGAACCATGGTGAAATTACTATCTATGGTTTCTTAAACTGTTAAATTGATTTATCTTTGACATTATTATTCAATTCATGAACGAAATAGATTTTATTCCTAAAACATATTCAAAACAATTAAAAGAGGGAAGTGTAACCTGGCAATCGCCAAGTAATATTGCTTTGATTAAATACTGGGGGAAATATGGAGAGCAGCTGCCTAAAAACCCTTCGATTAGTTTTACATTAAATAATTGTAAAACGGTTACGGAATTAAAATATTCAAAAAAAGAAATCGCTTCAGAGACCTTTGATTTTGATGTGTATTTTGAAGGGGAAATATCGGAAGATTTTAAACCAAAAATTGAAACATTTTTTAAAAGAATTGAAAAGTATTTGCCCTTTTTAAAATACTATCAATTTGAAATTCATACTAAAAACACCTTTCCGCATAGTAGTGGTATCGCTTCATCAGCAAGTGGAATGAGTGCATTGGCACTTTGTTTGGTTGATTTGGAAAGTCTTCTTTTGGAAAATGATGTCACCCTGAGCGAAGTCGAAGGGTCTCTTTTTAATAAAAATATTCAAATAAAAAAAGCATCCTTTTTAGCAAGATTAGGATCGGGGAGTGCTTGTAGAAGTATAGAAGGAGATTTGGTTGTTTGGGGAGAACATACCAAAATTAAAGGAAGTACCAACTTATTAGGAATTAAATATCCTTATAAAGTTCATAACAATTTCAAAAACTACCAAGACACCATTTTATTAGTCGATAAAGGGGAGAAACAGGTGAGTAGTACTGTGGGTCATAATTTAATGCACGATCATCCTTTTTCGGAAGAGCGATTCAAACAGGCAAGCGATAATTTAAGTAAGTTGATTTCGGTTTTAGAAACAGGAAATCTTTCCAGTTTTATTAAAATTGTAGAAAGTGAAGCATTAACTCTTCATGCAATGATGATGTGCTCGATGCCTTATTTTATTTTAATGAAACCCAATACCTTAGAAATAATTAATAAAATCTGGAGCTATAGAGAAGAAACCAAAAGCAAGGTTTGTTTTACATTAGATGCTGGCGCCAATGTACATGTTCTCTATCCTGAAAATGAAAAAGAAACGGTTTTAGAATTTATTAAAAATGACTTAGTTGCTTTTTGTCAGAATGGGCAGTATATTTGCGACCAAATTGGATTTGGCGCTAAGCAATTGACAATGGATAATTGAAAATTGACAGTGGTAAAAGATAATATCATAAAAACCAAAAGTTTTTTGTTTTCCGTTAGAATTGTAAACTTATTTAAGTTTTTAACTAAGGAAAAAAAAGAATATGTGATGTCAAAACAACTTTTACGTTCTGGAACTGCTGTTGGTGCATTGGTAAGAGAAGCTGAACATGCAGAGAGTAAAGCTGATTTTATTCATAAATTATCTATAGCTCTAAAAGAAGCAAATGAAACAGAATATTGGTTAGATTTGTTAAATGAAACTGATTTTTTAGATACAAAAGATTATATTAGCTATCAGAAAGATATTAAAGAAATTTTAAGGCTATTAATAAGCATAATAAAGACCTCAAAACAAAATAACTGTTAATTGCTCATTGTCAATTATCAATTTTAATAAATTATGTACGGACCATTATTTTATTCAAAAATATTACTCTTTGGAGAATATGGAATTATCAAAGATTCTAGAGGATTATCCATTCCTTATAATTTTTATAATGGGGCATTGAAAATAGATGAGTTTCATACGATGAATACTCATAAATCCAATCAGAACTTAAAACGTTTTTCAGAATATCTTGAGAATTTACAAAAAAAGGTTTCCCCTTTAGTTACTTTCGATATGGAAAAATTGAAGAAGGATATTGAAGCTGGTTTGTATTTTGATTCAAGTATTCCTCAGGGCTACGGAGTTGGAAGTAGTGGTGCTTTAGTAGCTGCTATTTACGATAAGTATGCAAATGATAAAATTACAGTTTTAGAGAATCTTACTCGTGAAAAGTTACTTACCTTAAAAAGTGTTTTTTCTGAAATGGAATCTTTCTTTCACGGAAAGTCTTCAGGTTTAGATCCTTTAAATAGTTATTTAAGTTTGCCCATATTGATCAATTCCAAAGATAATATTGAACCTGCTGGAATTCCTTCACAGACACAGAATGGAAAAGGAGCTGTCTTTTTATTAGATAGTGGAATTACAGGAGAAACTGCTCCTATGGTTCAGATATTTATGGAAAACATGAAACAAGAAGGATTTCGCAATATGTTGAAAGACCAGTTTGTTAAACATACCGATGCTTGTGTATCCGATTTTTTACAAGGTAATGTAAAATCACTTTTTGGAAACGTTAAGGAACTTTCAAAAGTTGTTTTAGATAACTTTAAGCCAATGATTCCTCAAGAGTTTCACACCCTTTGGAAAAAAGGAATTGAAACCAATGCCTATTATTTGAAATTATGTGGTTCTGGAGGAGGAGGCTATATGCTTGGATTCACTGAAGATATCGCAAAAGCTCGTAAAGCTTTAAATAGCTATAAACTAGAAGTGGTTTACAGTTTTTAAAAATTGTTTTCTTTTAAGTGGAAATCATCAAACAATCATTTTATTAATTTAATAAATGTTAAGTAGAAAACAAAAATACTTTTTTCTTAAGTTTTTCAGTTTGTTTTCTATTGTTAGAGGCTATAATGTATTGGCCATAATCATTGCTCAATATATTACTTCAGTTTACATTTTAGCTCCTGAACTTCCTTTAAAAAAAGTTCTGTTTGACATAAATTTGCTAATGCTGGTACTTGCATCTGCAACTGCCATTGCTTCAGGATATATTATTAATAGTTTTTACGATAGTGAAAAGGATTTAATAAACCGCCCACGAAAAACAATGTTAGATAGGTTAGTAAGCCAACGTACGAAGTTAACTACCTATTTTATACTTAATTTTATTTCTGTTATTTGTGCTAGCTATATATCCTTTAAGGCAGTAATATTCTTCTCTCTTTATATTTTTGGGATTTGGTTTTATTCCCATAAGCTTAAAAAATATCCTTTTGTAGGTAACTTTGTTGCTGCAACACTTGCTGTAACACCATTTTTTGCGGTATTTATTTATTATCAAAACTTTGACCTGGTCATTTTTGTTCACGCCACTTTCTTGTTTATTATTATTTCTATGCGAGAATTGGTGAAAGATTTAGAGAACTTAAAAGGGGATCTTACTCAAAATTACCGTACAATTCCTGTAGTTTATGGCAATAAAGCCTCCAAAACAATGCTGAGTATTTTAAGTGTTTTAACGCTTATTCCCAGTTATTTATTGATTGTAAAATTTGATATTGGCTATATGGACTACTTCTTTTATGGTAGTATTTTAGCATTGATGGTTTTTATGAACTTATTATGGATGTCGAATAAAAAGATCCATTATGTGGTGCTTCATAATATCCTAAAATTTATAATTGTAGCTGGTGTTTTTAGTATTATTCTTATAAAACCAGAACTTATAATCCATCGTATTTTTTAGAAATAAAAAAAAGAGAATGGATTAGTTTTAATTAAGGCAGAACAGTTATTTAGACCTTGTTATTATTTTAAAAATATTCCTCAATATAAATTTTACGTTTGTAAGTTGTATCTGTCATATTTTTCTTTCACACATTCTATTTTTTTATTAGTTTCGCTGAAATTTATTAAAAACTAACAATTAAATATTCTTAATTATGATTAAAAAATTACTTTTCATTACTTTATTTTCCGCTTTTGGAATTTTCACTTCTAATGCCCAGTTTAATGTAGGGGTTAATGCTGGACTTCCACTTGGGGATATAGGCGATTATGCATCATTCAATGTTTCTTTGGATGTTGGTTATTTTTTCGAAATTAACGATGTTATAAGCATTGGACCAATTACTGGTTATTCGCATTCTTTTGCAAAAGATGTACATGGATTTAAAGGAGATGACGTTCAGTATATACCCGTAGCGGCTGCAGGTAGATTTCAAATTTCTGAAGTTTTTTCAGCAGGTATGGACTTAGGTTACGCAATTGGATTAAATGATGGAAATGATGGTGATATTTACTATAGACCAATAATAGCTTTTAGTGTATCTGAAAACATTGATCTTACAGCTCACTTTACAGGTATAGGAGCTAGTTCTAGTGAATCATCAACTTCAGGAGATGTGACTGTTACTACTACTAGTCCTGGCTTTTCAGTTATTGGATTAGGAGCTAATTATAAATTTTTATAATACCTTAGATTTAAGATATTATCTTAAAAATAAATATTCTAAAAAAAACGGAAATTTTAATTTCCGTTTTTTTTTGCTAGTAGTTTGAATTTAGGGAATTTAATAATTGGCATTAGAAACCCATTGACATTCATTACCTTTGCAAAAATTATAAAATAAGCTATTTAGGTAGCTGAGAAATAAATATGAGCAAGCAGCAAGATAATAAACGTAAAGGAAAATCATTTGATAAAGGGAAGAAATCGAAGCCATATGGTAAGGATGCTCGTACACAAAAACCTGTAAATAAAACTCCTAATAAGCCATCAAATCCTTCCGATGGTATAAGACTTAATAAGTATATTTCAAATTCAGGGATTTGTTCTCGTAGAGAGGCTGATATGTACATTGAAGTTGGTAGTGTTTCCGTAAATGGGAAGATTATCAATGAAATGGGGTTTAAAGTTAAGCTTAGCGATGAAGTAAAGTTTGATGGAAGACGGATTAACCCAGAACCAAAATCTTATGTACTTCTTAATAAGCCTAAGGGTTTTGCAACCACTACTAGCGATAGTAAAGGCAATACAGTAATGGATTTGGTAAGAAATGCAACTTCTGCTACTATAAACCCAATAGGTAGGTTAGGGAGAAATGCTACAGGATTATTATTGTTTACTAATGATGATGATTTTATGCAGAAATTTACTCGAAAAGGAGTGTCCCGTTTGTTTCATGTAGAATTGGACAAAAATTTAAAAGCGGAAGATCTTCAAAAAATTCAAGAAGGAATTAAAGTAGATAATAAAACTATTTCTGTTGATGAGATAAGTTATGTACATAATGCTCCAAAAAAAGAAATAGGTTTAAAAATAAAGCATACTGGAAACAGTGTGATTCGCAATATATTTGAACATTTAGGCTATAATGTAGTTAAAGTAGATTGTGTGACTATTGGGCCACTTACCAAAAAGGATCTTCCTAGAGGTCGTTGGAGACATCTTACAGAACAAGAAATGAATACGTTTAGTATGTTGTAACCATAGGGTTATATTAAACTAATTTCATGTCGAAACCATTACATTTTTACGCATCTGAAAAACAATTTTTCAAAAAAGAATTATCCCTAGTAAATAGAAAACTACTGCGGTTAAGTATGCTGCGATTGGTGGTTTTTTTAACCTTATCCTTTTGTGCTTGGTTTTTCTTCGGAAATTTTAAAATTCTGGTGCCTATATTGATTTCTGGAATAGCATTGTTTTTATACTTGGTTTCTATTTATTCAGATTTAAAACTATTAAAGAAGAAAACACAGAAATTAATTGAAATCAACCAACTCGAAATTAATGTTTTAGAAGGAGATCTTTCTAGTTTAGATTTCGGAAATGAATTTATTAACCCTTCTCATGATTACAGTTATGACATTGATTTATTTGGGAAAGGGTCTTTTTTTCAATATTTAAATAGAACAAGTTTAGCAACAGGAAAAGAGCAACTGGCTTCGGTTTTAACTGAAAATTCTATTAATGCTATACAAGAAAAACAAGAAGCCATACAGGAGCTGTCTTCAAAACCTAAATGGCGACAAAATTTTTCGGCAACGGGTAGTTTAATACATGATGAGGTAACGATAAAGACCATTATAAATTGGTTACACCAGCACCAAGCATTTGTTCCAAAAATAATGAGGATTCTTCCTAATATTTTTGCTTCACTTTCGATATTAGTTTTTGGTTTAAATTACTTCGGTTTTGTGTCCAATTTTGGACTTGCAATGTGGTTTTTTCTCGGTTTGGGAATTACAGGTGCTTTTATAATGAAGATAAATAATTTATACCTTCATGCCAATAAAGCAAAAGATACCTTTAAGCAATACCACCAACTTCTTTCTTTAATTGAAAAGGAAGAATTTAATTCAGAACTCTTAAAACAAAAGCAACAGGAGATAAAAACCGATGTTAAAAAAGCTTCCGGAATATTCTTAGAGTTTTCTAAAATCCTAGATGCTTTCGATCAGCGAAATAATATGATTATTGGGATTTTTGCAAATGCCTTTGCTTTACGTGACCTGCACCATTGTTATAAAATTGAACAATGGATGCATACCCATTTAAAAAAGGTAGAAAGCTGGTTTGAAGTCATTGCATTTTTCGATGCGCAAAACTCATTGGCGAATTTTAACTTTAATCACCCTACTTTTTCTTTTCCAAAAATAGTAGGGATCAATAACAGTATAGTTGCAGAGAATATTGGGCATCCTTTGCTTTCTGAAAATAAAAGAGTTACCAGTTCTGTAACTATTAAAATCGAAGAGTTTTTTATTATTACTGGTGCTAATATGGCTGGAAAAAGTACTTTTTTAAGAACCGTTTCACTCTCTATAGTAATGGCGAATATTGGTTTGCCTGTTTGTGCAAAGTCCTTTAGTTATTCCCCTATAAAATTGATTACAAGTATGCGTACGACTGATAATTTAAGTGAAGATGAATCTTATTTCTTTTCAGAGTTAAAACGCTTAAAATACATTGTAGACGCTATAGAAAAAGACAATTACTTTATCATTTTAGATGAAATATTAAAAGGTACCAATAGCACCGATAAAGCAATTGGTTCTAAGAAGTTTGTTAAGAAATTGGTAGGTTCTCAATCTACAGGGATTATTGCCACACACGATTTAAGCCTTTGTGAAATCACTGAAGAACTCCCTCAAGTAAAAAATTATTATTTTGATGCTGAGATTATAAATGACGAATTGCATTTTGATTATACGCTTAAAACGGGTATTTGTAAAAACATGAATGCTTCTTTCTTGTTGAATAAAATGGAAATTATTTAATTAGAAGTTTTTCTACGCTTTTTTTCACTAAAATGTACCTTATAATCTAATTCCCCTTCTTCCTTAGAGGTAACTTCTAGATATATTTTTCTTCCAGCTTTATCAAAAGAAACTTTAGGCGGAGCTTTTGTTAAATCTCTCTTTTTAAAATTGGATAAGGGTATAGAAATCCATAAATCTGTAAAAGAAGTATTGGCGATATCCCCTTCTATAAAAAAGTCGAAGGCAGTAGATTGTACATTTGTTTCTGGAATAGAAATGATGTTGTTTTTTAAACTTAATGTGTTTGAGATATTAGCAAATTTGATTTCTTCAAATCGTTTTTTTCTAAAAACTATATTTCCAGCATCCATGATAGGTTTAAAGTTATTTATGTTTAATTCTTTTATACTATAGCTTAATTCTGCCTCCAATGAATCGTAAAACACTCCACTTGTATCATCAATTAATCCACTAAGACTAGCATCTAAATTAATAACTCCTGTTAATTCTGTGGGTTCCTCTAACTGTTCGTAACCAAAGTTATGAAAAGTATATAGTAAGTTTTCAAGAGCAAATTCCTCTATTTTAAAATTGGTTTTAAATGCAGTTTGATTGTTTTGACTTATATCAATTTCAGCATCTATAGACATTTTTTTATCATAGAAATAGCAATATGCATTGTCTAAATTTAAAGTATTTACGTCATTAAAAAATAAGCTTGCATTTACATTTTCTAAGGTAACATTGTTATAATTAAGTTTTTCCAAATTTAGTTTCAATGTTGGATTATACTTAGAATGTAATTCCTTTAAAATTAGTTTTATATTATTTTGTTTGAACGACTTTTGTGAATCAGGATTAAAAGTGTCTATAAAATTGCTGAAATTTAAATTTTCTGAAGAAATAGTAATAAATGAGTTTACGTTTTTTGTGGTAATTGATTTATCGAAAACCTCCATAAAATTATCAATTTCCCCATTTAAATGAATAGCTTGATGGTCTGGTAAACTCAGTTCGAAATCATTTAAAAAAGCATTTTTGTTTTTTATACTTATGGAGATATTATTAAAAGGAAGAGTAAGATTTGCAGGTTTATAAAGCATACTTCCCTCATTGACATTTAGAGTAATTTCAGAATTATTAATCAATTCTTTTATATTTCTAGCTTCTTTATTAAAAAGGACATTCAATTCATAATCAGCATCATTAAAATAAAACTTATCATAATTTAATATTTCAGCCCAATGTTCAATTTTACCATTTGCTTTTAGATTTAAGTTCAATTGTAAAGTTTCTTCCTCATTTTTATTTTTTTTAGGGCTTAGATCGAAATCTATATTCGCAATTGCATTGCCTCCTTTATAGTATCCACTTATTTCCTTTATAAATACATGATTGTCTTGGTATTGTACATCAATATTAATATCACTAAAGGAAATATTAGAAAATTCTAATTGTTGTAAATTAAAGGATACCTTTGGATTAAACTTACTTGCTAGAATGTTTATAGACTGTTTAATGTGAGATATGTTTTTACTTTGTGAATGTTTTTCACTAGCTCCAAACGAGTTTAAAAGGGATTGATAATTTAAATAATTGGAAGAAATATCTAATGTAGAGTAGGTAGAATTATTGGTTTTGTCATTAGATAATAAAGAACCAAAGTTTTTAATTTCTCCTTTAATCTTTATGTTTTCCTTTGCATCTAAATCAACAATTAGTTCTTTTATTTCAGCATTATTATGGTCGATATATAATTCTAAATTTGGAATAATATAACGATTTGTATTATGCTTGCTTTTAATAATCAGTCTTTTGCTTTTAACGTTGACTTCGGAAGAGTTTATGATCTCTGAAATAGTATTAATAGTGCCATTATAATTTCCTGCAAGATTAAAAGTACCATTCGAAAAATGATAATCTAAACTGTTAATGATAGTATTCAAATATTTAATTTCACCTTCAGCTTCAAAATCTGTAGTTAAATGTTTGGGTTTTGAAAACTCATTAACTAAGGTGAAATCCTTTATTTTAAATGGGATATTATTGTATTCACCACTAAGAGACTTAAAAGTATTTGTAAGGTTTTTTCTGTTTTCTATCTTGGAACTGTCTTTAAAAGCTCTGTTTTTTGTACTTCCAATAAATGAAATGTTTTTAAAATACAAGCTGTCTTTTTTATAGAAGATTTCATTGTTACTAGTTTCGTATTTTAATTTAACTAGGGTATTATCTTTATAAACAAACTTTCCTGAAATAGCAGCACTTACCTTAAAAGGCTTCTTAATTTCAATCCTTTCTAACTTTTGTTTAATGTTGTTTGGCATTAAGTGTGCACAATTGTTATAATTGGCATCTTCTAAAGATAATAAGAATTTAAAATTTTTATTATTAAGATTAATGAAGGCAGAAATGTCAAAATTTTGCTCTCCAATTTTTAACTGAAATTCAGAAACATTGATGGTTTTTTCTGAAGTATTAATAATGGGTTGAAAACTACCCACACATTTTACATTATTAAAAAAAGTTCCGTTTTCTAAATTCAATCCCATTTCTTTCATAAAAACATCTAAGTTTATTTTAGGGATAATCAACTTCTTTAAATCGATATTAAAATCGACTTTGTTAACATGTGCAGTTATTCTTTTGTTTTTAATCTTTTCATTAAAAGTGAATTCAATGTCTTCCATTAAAAAAACAACATCATTATCAATAATATTAAGACTTATCACCTTTTCATTAGGATTGGATTTAGTTTTAAAAACATAGGAATTGCTAAAATGATCTTCATCTACAAAAACATTAATTTGCCCTTTTTTAGTAGAAATTGATTTTATTTTCACTTCTTCATTTAAAACATCAATAACAGATAAAGAAGCGCTTACTTCTTCTAGAAATACCGTTTTTCTTTTATGCTGAGCATATAAAGAATCCACTATGCTAAGGTTAAAAATATTAATATTTATGGAAGGGAACTCACGTAAAGGACTAATTGAAATGGAATCAAAAAGAATTTCTCCATTACTCTTTTCGTTAAGTATCTTTTCTATTTGAACAGTAAGCTCCTCTTTATGATTATTGAAATAATATTGTATTCCAATAAACGAAATCAAAAATATTAGCAGTAAAATGCTAATGAAAATGAGGATATTTCTAAATCGCTTTTTAATAATTTAAGGTCTTTTGAGGATTATAAAAATAGATAAAAAAGAATCAGCAGTTAAATTATTATTTATTTAAAGGTTTCAATTTAATTTTGAAGGAATATTAGATTCTTTTCTCAACTTAAATGATTCCCAAATAAAGAACCCAATAAGTATAAAATACTCTAAAGATACTAAGCCTAAGTTTTCAGAAAAACCTTCAGCACTATAAGCAGAATAACTTAACATGACTACTAAACTCCAGACAATCGGAAATCTATATTTTGTAAAAATGGAAAGCAATAACGGAGTTGCGATATACCAAGGATGAACGGTTGTAGAAAGTAATAAGTATATCGAAATTCCAAATAACATTGCTGTTATAAGTTCTTGGGTAGTTTTGTTTTTTCTGAAAAATGTGAGGAGTAAAATAAATGTAATAACAATGAAGGGTAGAATCTTTCCAACAGTCGCTATAATATTCCATCCCACTACTTTAAAACCAACCCATCGGATTATATAATAGATGCTGGCATTAAACTCAAAGTTTTGAAACCAAAGACTTATAGTTTCAGAAAAATTAGAAACAAATTGAGTAGTATAAAAAGGAAGAAATGTAATTAAAACGGTAGCAATTGTTATTAGATAAAACGCAATGAGCTTCAGAAATCCCTTTTTTACACTTTCTTTATTTATAAACCATTGGTAAAACAATGGTAAAAACAATAAAGGAATCAATTTAACTGAAACTGAAATACCCAATAAAACTGCTGCTCCTATCCATTTTTGTTTTTGGAGTAAATATAAAGACCAAACCAAAAAGAAAAGCATCACCGATTCAAAATGCAGGTTTCCTGTTAATTCAATAATAATAAAAGGATTTAGGAAATACCAAAAAATTTGATGTGGTTCTTTGCCAAGAGAAATTAGTAATTTTCTCCCGAAGTAAAGAATTCCAATATCTGCTAATACAATGTGTATTCTAAAAACTATTGCAGAACCCAAAATACTTTTTCCGGTAAATAAAGCTGCAATTGCAAAACACAATTGATTAATTGGAGGATAGTTACTATAATGGCTTCCGTTGAGATTTCCCATTCCAGCATACAATTCTTTAGCTTGTGCCATTGTCATTCCGACAAAGCGAAGTGACGAGGAATCTTCTAGGAAGTGTTCAGGGCTAAACAAATAAGGATTAATTCCTTGAAAAACCAGTCTTCCATCCCAAATAAATCGATAAAAATCTTGAGATAAATTTGGCAATACTCCTATAAAAATGAACCTAAAAAGAATTCCGATTCCTGCTAAAAGCCAAAACCGTCCTTTATTAAGTTGTAATAACTTAAAAGAAAGAAAAAATAAAGCTCCATAGAGTGTGATGAGTTTTATAAAATCACTACGGATCAAATCAAATGCAAAAACCCAATAAAACAATCCGATAACTAAAATTAGTAAAAGGGTTATTTTATTGGATTTTAATTGTTCAAGCATAAACGGTATTTAGTTTAATCTTGCCATTCTGCAATAAATAGATTGGTGTCATGCCCACCCCCATTATTTCTGTTGGAAGAGAAAATAAGATATTTCCCGTCATTGGAAAATACTGGAAATGCATCAAAGGTTTCGCTATGTGTAATCCGCTCTAAATTTTTACCATCGGTGTCAATCATATATAAATTAAATGGAAATCCCTTTTCTGCTTCAAAATTAGAAGAGAACAATACTTTATCTCCTGAAGGTAAAAAGAATGGGCTCCAGTTGGCGTTTCCGAGGTTGGTAAGTTGTCGTAAATCACTTCCGTCTGCGTTACATATATAAAGTTCCATTTCGGTTGGTTCTACCAATCCTTGAGCTAATAAATCTGTATATTTTTTAATTTCTTCTTCGGTTTTAGGTCTCGAAGAACGGAAAATTAATTGGGTTCCATCTGGCGAAAAGAAAGCACCACCATCGTAACCCAATTCATCTGTAATTTGTTTTACATCAGTCCCATCAATATTCATAGTGTATAACTCTAAATCACCACTACGAATAGAAGTAAAAACTATTTTATCTCCCTTAGGCGAAACAGTTGCTTCTGCATCGTATCCAGGTTCAGTAGTTAATTGACCCGTAATATTGCCTTCTAAATCGGCAACAAAAATGTCAAACGAATCGTAAACTGGCCAAACATACCTCCCGTTTTTTCTAAGTGGAACCTCAGGACAAGCATCATTGTCTAAATGAGTAGATCCATATACAAAATGTTTGTTATCTGGTAAAAAGTAAGCACAGGTAGTACGACCTTTTCCAGTACTAATCATAGGAGGTTTGGTGTCTTTAAATGTTTCCTCTGCATTCATTAAAAACATTTGGTCGCATTCTAATCCCCATTCTTTATTGTTGGATTGAAAAATTATTTGTTTGTCATCAAAACTCCAATAAGCTTCCGCATTATCCCCTCCATAAGTAACTTGCTGAATGGATTTAAAATGTACTTCTTCAGGATAAATTAAGGTTGTGTTTATGGTTTCACCTGCAATAGTTTCTGTGTCTCCATCTACTGTAGTATGATCTTTTTTATTTTCTTTACAAGAGAACACAAATAAAACAAGTAATATAATTGGGATGCGTTTCATAATTAATTAGTTTTGTGTAAAAATAACGAATTAGCATCGGTGTAAATAGCTAATCTTATTAAATTATAATCTATATCATAATTAAAATAACGATGAAAATAATTAGCATAATTTGTATAGTATTAGTGTTTGTTTCTTGCAAAAAGGAAATACAAGTTGCCGTTTCTATGAAAGAAGATGTTACAATTCTAGCATCAGATTCTTTAAAAGGACGAAGAACAGGAACTGAATATGAGCGAATGGCAGCCAATTACATTGCCAAACGTTTTGAAGATTTAGGTCTTTCACCAAAAGGAACCGAAGGATATTTTCAAGAATTTACTTTTAAAAATAAATCCAATCCCCACGATGATATAAAGTTTGTGGAAAATACTGGAGACAGTACGATAACAGCAGTTAATGTTGTTGGATATGTAAATAATAATGCTGAAAATACCATTGTAATTGGTGCACATTACGATCACCTTGGAATGGGAGGTGAAGGTTCTTTGTATAGAGGAGAAGAAAAAGAAATCCATAATGGCGCAGATGATAATGCTAGTGGTGTTGCTGTTATGTTGAATCTTATCAAAGATTTGCAAGGAATAAATACCAATAATAATTATTTATTTATCGCATTTTCAGGAGAAGAAATTGGCTTGCTTGGATCGAATTATTATGTAAAAAATCCTACGATCGACACAAAAAAAGTAAGCTATATGTTTAATATGGACATGGTAGGTCGTTTAAATGAAGAAAGAGCAATAGCAGTTTATGGAGTAGGTACATCCCCTAAATTTAAACAAGCTTTATTTGCTAACAATATCGATTTTAAATTGACTGAAAAAGAATCTGGAGTAGGGCCAAGTGACCATACTTCTTTTTACTTAGCAGACATTCCAGTTTTGCACTTTTTTACTGGGCAACATGAGGATTATCATAAGCCTGGAGACGATGTGGAGAAAATTAATTTTGAAGGGATGGAGGCAATCACTCAATACCTTTTAGCTATAATCACCGATTTAGATGATGATGAAAAATTAGCATTCAGAAAAACAAAAAATGAAAGCGAAGACGTGCCAGATTTTAAAGTAACATTGGGTGTAGTGCCAGATTATCTTTATGATGGAAAAGGAATGCGGATAGATGGAGTGAGTGAGGATAGATCAGCTCAAAAAGCAGGTATGGAAAAGGGTGACATTGTTATTAAAGTAGGGGAGTATGAAATCGTAGATATGATGACTTATATGAAATCATTATCTAAGTTTGAAAAAGGTCAAAAAACAATGGTGGTTATAGATAGAGGCGGAGAGGAGATTGAACTAGAAGTGACTTGGTAGTTTAAATGAAAATATAAAGTATTAAAAGACTGTCTGAAAAGGCGGTCTTTTTTTATTTCAATTTTAATGTTAATAATGGGAGTATTATTCCTATTAACAAAACAACTAATCCTATTGTTTTGCCAAATAATATGCTAAATATTATTACTGCTATTGAAAGGTAAATAGGAGCTAAAGTGATGATAAGCGCATAGCGAAATGTTCCCAAAAATTCCAATTCCTTAACTTTAGGGAAAGCCATTTTTTTCCATATTAAATAAGGAACAAAATAGAAGATTTTTACAAGCGTTTTAAATATGGAATATATCTTAGAATTGGTATTCTTTTTTTCTCCTAAATACTCAAAGTCTTTTGAAAGGCAATCATTCACAGAAACAGGGTTTGTAAAGTCTACTTTTAATTGTTTCAGTTTGGTAAGTTTTTCGTCATACTCATTTAAAGGGTCTATATGAGTAGTCAATTTTTTCAATTCAATGGAGACCGCATTTGAGATGCCATTAAAATCTAAATTATTATCGTTCCAGTACTTATTAGGTGAAATATGATTTCCGAAATATACAGTTATTTCATCTCCATATTCTGTTGGAGATTGGTAGTTTACTCCAATAGGAATAATAACAATATCTGTAGTTGGATACTTCTGAAGAGTTTCTTCTATAATTCTAGAAAAGCCTTTTTTTAGAGGTCTTACTCGTCTTTTTAAATCATGACTCCCTTCAGGAAAAAGAATAATAGATTTGTTTTTATGTAATAATTCCGCTGATTTTGTAAATATTTCCTTGTTTTTTTCACGGATGTCCACACCATCTATCATTCTATAAACCGGTAACATCTGAAGGCTGTTTAAGATTTTGGCTATGGTTGGATTTTTAAAAACTGCTGCTCTGGTAAGGAAGTAATTTTTCCGTGTACTTTTTAGAGTGATAAGTAATGGATCTAAAAGTGCATTTTGGTGATTAGATAAATAAATAACCGCCTTGTCTTTTGGTACTTCATCTAGATAGATGGCGTTAAACTTTTTATAATAAAATTTAAACCCGATTGTTAAATAAAACTGTACGAAACGTAACCAAAGAAGTTGCAAAATAAATAGATTTTTAAATTCTTTTTTTAGACC
>CAJXYJ010000031.1 GCA_913063255.1 uncultured Flavobacteriales bacterium
AAATATTGTAGGTAAAGCTATAATTGTTCATCAAGGTACTGATGATTTTGTATCACAACCTTCTGGTGCTGCAGGTGTAAGAGTTAGCTGTGGAGGAATCATACAATAAAACTTCTTTATATAAAATGAAGACCGCAAATAAAATAGTTGCGGTCTTTTTATATATAACCTATAATGTTTCTTTTTATTGACATCAAATTAGTTGATGTTTACTTTATGTTTCATTAAGGTAAGTGTAATTATATCTTCTTTAATTAAATAATCAAATATCTTGCCAAATATGTTATGCACTATTTAATTATTCTTTAAGTATTCTCTTTACAGTACTAAACTCAACTCCATCTATTTTCAAAAAATACATTCCTGCTGTTAAATTTTTTATATTTAATTTCTTTTCAAAACCATAATCAAGAATTTCATTGGATTGAATTAATTTTCCATTTACATCATAAATTGAAGTTTTTAATGAAAATAGTTTTTTATAACTTAACATAATGATTTCGTCTTGGGTTGGGTTGGGATATATTTCTATAAAATCATCTAAAACTTCTTCTTTTTTAACATTTAATATAAATGTACAACTGGATTGATTGCCAACTACATCCGAAACTTCAATTTCAATCGTATAATCTCCAGCTTCAAGATAGGTTCCTCCTATAGGTTTTTGATAAAAATTAAACTCATCAAAACAATTATCATATAAATCTGCCGAACTAGAAAAATCAATTAGGGAATATTTACTTTTATCTGCAGGTATAGTAACTACTACATTTTCGGGGCAAGTTATTTCTGGTGCGGTAGTATCTACAACAACTTCTATTGTACCACTACTACTGGAAGCCTCAGTACATTCACTATCTAGAATTTCATAAGTAACCGTATGCACTCCAATTCCTGCAACTAACGGTTCAAATGAGAATGTAGTCCCATTTCCATTATCTATAACACCAACCCCACTATAAATTCCTCCATAGGGCAACCCTCCTTCTAGCCTTCTAATTTTATTTGCATTAGGACATATCTCATCCAAATAAAAATCAAATTCAGCACTTCTTGGAGGTACTGTAAAGTCTTCCCTACCATCCTCTACAGATGTTGTACTTCCTTGTGTAGCATATATCCCCAAGCCTCTTTTTGCAAAAGCCTCCCAGAGTAAACATTCATTGCCAGCACCATAAATTGCTAAATAAGCCTCAATTACAGCATCCCTTGCATCAATAAATCCTGATGGACAATCTACAATTTTTAAACTTTCAGTAACAATAGCTAAAGCAATAATATTACCTGCATCTTGATTTATATCTCCTGTAAAATTAAAAAGGTTTGGGTCATAACCATATTCATCAATTAAAGCCCAAGTTATCTCCCATAAAATTGAAGTCCAAATAGAACCAATAGCATGTTTATTTCGATACTTTTTTATATCATCGTAAGTTTCTGGGCTAATATTCATATCTGTACTATATGGATATTCTCTTATTCCTTGACCATTTTCTCCTTGATCAAAAAAATACTCAGCAACTCCTCTTGGTTTAGTACTTATATCCTCTGGAGATATCGTGAACATTAACCCATACCAATCTGACCAACCTTCTGATGGGGTTTCTACATTTCTACAAATAGAACCTCCATACCCCCCTCCAACTAGCCTCCTAAAAAGACCATGTGCATATTCATGAACAATAACAAAATTATCAAAAGCACCATCTTTATCCCCGCATGCATTCAATCTAATATAGGATCTTTCACCATCATCACTGGGGAAATAATATGCATTACAATTACTTAATTCATGTTGTCCAATTACATATAAAGAATCATCATCTGCGCCCGCTAGCCCAAAATCATTTTCTTGAAAATTACCCGCGGCACCATTAAAACCATATACAAATAAAATGTCATGCAACATATTTCCCCAATAAAATAAATTTGTTAATGAGGCATTTGCATATCTGTTTTCTAATGAAAAATCTTGGTCAAAATCATATTCTGAAAAATCTAAAGTACTACCACCATTTGGCTGATAACCCTCGTTACGATCAGGACCTAGAAATGCATTAATATTATTACCTCTAGTTGTTGTATAATCATTACCTATTAGTCCATCAACATCATGCCATCCGAAAGGGGATGCAATATTATTTGTTGGATTAGTAACTATACTTCTTTCACCATAGTATGGGCTTTCTATAGGCATTTCAAAAACTTTATAACATTCTTCACAATTTTCTGAACTACTTCCTAGATTATCTATTTTTTTTATATCAGAATTAATATTAACTTTTTGTGGTATTCTTTTAGTACTACAGGATACTACTAAATCTATTTTATCAATAATTTTCCCTGTAAAAGCATCTGCAGAAATTAACCAGCTATGCTCAAAGCTTAGCTCTAAAATATTTATTTCCCAAATCAATATTAATTCATTCTTATCATTTAATTTATAAACTAACTTAGCCTTAATATCATTTAAAGAAATCCCTCCATTACTTATGTAAATATTTTGTTTAGAATTAACTTTCTTATCAAGAATTTGTAATGGTTCTTTAATAGAATAGCCTAATTGTTTCGCAATTGATTTTGTTACTTCTATTGAAGTAAGAGTATTTGACAAATCCCTTTTTACATTTTTTGAACTATTATTTATAAAATTAGTAGTTGTACTTAAAACATCACCATTAGGAAGTAAATGAATACTTGATTCTGTATTATAAATTTTCACTCCTTTAACCGTTTGATAAAAATAAATGTGATTTACCTTACTTGTACTACTTATATGCTGACTAGATAATTCCCAATGCAAATCCTCTTGAAGCATTTCTCCTTTTGAAAATAACTCTTCAAAATGATTATTGATTATTCCTGAAAATTCTTGAGCATTTAAGTTTTCAGAAAAAATAATAAGAATTATGAATAGGTAAATATTTTTCATAAAGAAATTTGTTTGATGGTTAGTCACATGCAATCTAACTTGTTTTATTGTTCTCCTAAATATTTTATTAATTTAACAATTAAAACATAGTCGAAGTTTATAAACTAAGACCTTATTAAGGAATGTTAAAATAAGTAAATAATTAACGGGCAGGCAGCAAACCCGATAATAAGTTACTCCATATAATTAATTTAAAAAAAGTCAAAAAGACTTATAACACAAAAAGGCCCCTGAGTTAAATTAACTCAGGGGCCTTTTATTTAAATTTATTAATATTATTATTGTTTTATAATTTGTCTAATAATACTAGTTTCTTTAGATAGAATTTTAATAAAATACATTCCAGAAGTTAAATTCTCAATAGACATTGAAGTTTCAACATTAGAACCTGAAAGATCAAACAATTTTATAGTTCTTCCATTTATATCTGTTACCGTAGCAGTTACTAAATCTACAGATCCGTTATTTATTAATGTTAAATGACCACTTGTAGGATTAGGATACAATACAATATTCTTGTCCAGCTCATAACTTTCTGTTGATAATTCACATGCTAATAATGGATCGATTACTGTAACCTCTGCAGTACAAATATTGGCATTTCCATTACCATCATCTACTGTAACGATAATGCTTATTGTACCAATATCATCACAAGTAAATAACTCCTGACTTAACGTAACTGTAGTTGGAGAGCCACAATTTTCTTCTGTATATTCTATTACCACAGAAGTAGATTCAAGAGTTACTTTTCCATTTTCGTCTAATGCTAAAGTAATTTCATCTTTACAAACTATTTCTGGCACACCAGAAGTTACTTCAATATCATCAGAAGCAACTCCACTTGCACAAGCAGAAACAACATCATATTCAATAGTATGTATACCAATCCCAGCTACTGCAGGATCAAAATCATAAGTAAGTCCATCGCCATTATCTGTAACTCCAGGACCAGAGTATTCTCCTCCAGTTGGAGTACCTCCACCATAAACTTGAACTCCTTGGCCTACACAAACTTCATCTTCTGTATCTAAATCACTTGTTGGTAAATCAAATGCTGGAGTTCCATCGGTATGACTATTTGAAGACCCTTGGTCTGCACTAAAACCTAAACCTCTTTTAGCAAATGCTTCCCAAAGAAAACACTCATTTGCTCCACCATAAATTGCCAAATCTGCAGCAAATATTGCATCTCTTGCTTCTACAAAACCAGAATTACAAGGTTGTGTTTTTAATCCTTCTACAATTAATGCCAAAGCCATTATGTTTCCAGCATCTTGATTTACATCTCCTGTAAAATTATATATATCTGGATTAAAACCATGTTCATCGATTAAGGCCCAACTTACTTCCCAAATCATTCCTCCCCATATTTCTCCTACTGCATGAGTTTGCCCACCAGTACTAGGTAAGTTAGCATAGGTTTGAGGGTTTATCCCCATATCTGTGCTGTATCTATAGCTTCTTATCCCTGGGCCGTTAGGACCTTGGCCTAATAAATAAACTCCTGCTCCTCTTCCGTCTGTGCCAGAATCTCCAGGCTGAATAGTAAACATTAAGCCAAACCAATCGCCAATACCTTCTCCCATATTTTCGGTATTGTTATTACAATTTACGTTATTTGGTCCTGCAACTAAACGTCTATCTATACCATGGCCATGTTCATGGGTAACAACTGCATGATCAAAATCTCCATCTTTATTTCCACATACAAACATCTGCATGGTTGGGTTACTACCATCTGCAGGGGTTCCAAAAAAGGCATTACATACAAGACCTTTTTGACCTTCTGCATTTACAGAATCAGAACCTAGCCCCCCATTGCCATAATTATTTTCTTGAAAATTCCCACTTTCTTCATCAAATCCATATTGATACATGACGTCATGGATAATATTATTCCAATAAAATAATTGGGTAATGGATGCATCTTCATATTGATTTACGTTAGTATATACTTGATCAAAAGGGTAACCAGTAAAATCCAAAGAAGGACCTCCATCGGGTTGGTATCCAGGATTATCACCTAATTCATAGGCATTTACATTATTTCCCTCCGTAACGGTAAATTCTGCTCCAGGAGCTCCATCTGTATCATGCCAACCATAAGGAGAGGCTGTTGCATCTTCTATTCCTGACTCTATAGTTCTTGATCCAAAGTATGGGCTCTCAATAGGTAATGCAAATACTTCATAACATTCTGTACAGCCACTATTTTCTTCGGAAACTTCTTTATAATTAGGAATATTATAAAGATTTTTATTGTAATCTAAATGAGCATCAGAAGTATGATCGTGATCAAAAGCATCACAGCTTACCATCCAGTTAAGCTTATTTAATATATTCCCAGTATTAGCATCAACTCTCATACTCCACCAATCTTGTTGGCTTATTTCTTGAATTGAAATATCCCAAGCTAAAACAAGAGTATTACTTTCTGTAAGGTGGTATACCAACTTTGCAGGAATATTACTTAATGAAATCCCCCCTTTACTTAATATTGTTTTTTGATTGTTTCCTTGACCTACTTCTAAAACTGAAAAAACTTCCGTAATGGTATAGTTCAACTGGTTTGCAGCAGCTGTAACTGCTTGTACCGCATTTATAGAAGGAGTTGAACTTCCAGAAACTTTATCTGCACTATTTAAAACAAATCTGTTATTCGAAGAAATTGTTTCTCCATTTAAAATGTGAATACTAGATTGTGTCCCAAATACTTTAATATCATTTAATGATTGAGCAAAATAGACATGGTTTACATTACTAGTTCGACTAACATTTTCATCGGTAATTAACCATTGAACATCATCAGCTAATAATTCTTCATTTTCTAATAATGTAGCAAAATGAACTGTTAAGTTTTCGGAATAGTTTTGGGCTTTTACCTGTATTGTAAAAACACAAAATAATCCCAAAAATAAAAGTGTAATAATTCTTTTCATAATTGGTTTAAGTTTAGTTTAATTTTTTTTAATCTTAAGGTTGTTAAGAATTTATAAAACTAAAGAACTTATCTCTATAAATAAAACCACTCATTATCATAATATTATTTAATTATCAACAGAAAAGAATATCTCTAATTTTAAAATAAGAGATTTAAATAAAAAAACCCTGAAAGAATTGTCTAACAGGGATTTTTTAGATTATTGCAAATTCTAATGCTTTACAAATCTTTTTATTATTGTAGCATTTTCAGAATTAATTCTTACAAAATAAACTCCGTTTGAATAATTATCAATTTGTATTTTAGTTTCTATACCAGAATTAGACATATCCACCTTTTGTATAATCCTTCCACTAACATCAATTATTGTTGCAACAAGTAATTGTTTATCTGAATTGTTTACCAAATAAACTTCTTGATTTGCTGGGTTTGGATATAATACAATACTATTAGAAAACTCTAAATCATTGGTTCCTAAAATCTCATCTATAGTCAAGTCAAATGTACAAGTCATCGTATTTCCTGAACCATCTGTAACCGTTAAGGAAATAACTGTTACTCCAACACCAACTTCGGTACCAGCAACTGGATCTTGTGTAATCGTTGGATTAGTAGTACAATTATCTGTTGCAGTTGCATCTGATGTATAATCAGGAATAGTATATAATTCTCCTTCATTTACCGTTTCAATAATATCATCAGGACAGATAATTTCTGGATCTATATCATCTAATACTGTAACTACTTGTATACAAGTATTAGTAATTCCTGAGTTATCTGTAATCGTCCAAGTAACATTAGTGACTCCTAATGGATATACTGGTGGTGCATTATTTGTAACAGATTGTACACCACAATTGTCTGAAGTTACAGGATCTATTAAAACAATACCAGATGCAGCACATTGATCTTCATCTACAAATACAATTATGTTTTCTGAACAAGATATTTCTGGTGCTATATCATCAATAACAGTCACAATTTGTGAACATGTATTTGTGTTTCCAGCGGTATCTGTAACTATCCAAATTACTGTTGTATCTCCTAAAGAAAATATTGGGGGCGCATTGTTTGTTAATGATTGTATATTACAATTATCTGAAGTAGTTGGATCATTTAAAATAACTCCTGAAGCGGAACAACTATCCTCATCTACATTTACCTCTATGTCTAGTGAACAAGATATTAATGGATCAATATCGTCTATTACTGTAACTATTTGAGAACAAGTATTTGTATTTCCTGCAGTATCTGTTATTGTCCAAATAACAGTAGTGTCCCCTATAGGTAAATTAGTTGGAGCATTATTTGTTAATGACTGTACACCACAATTATCTGAATTAGTTGGGTTATCCAAAATAACTCCTGTAGCCATACAACTATCCACATCTGTACTAATCTCTATGTTTGGTATACAGGAAATTAATGGATCAATATCGTCTATTACCGTAACAACTTGTGTACATGTATTTGTATTACCAGCAGTATCTGTCACTGTCCAAATAACATTTGTAAATCCTATCGGGAATGAACTTGGCGCATCATTTGTAACTGTTGATACACCACAGTTATCTGATGAAGTTGGATCTATAAGAGAAATTCCTGATGCAAAGCAATTATTTACATCCGCACTAATTTCTATATCGATAGAACAAGATATCGTTGGCAGTATTAAATCTGCAGCAACTTCTGTTATTGTTCTTTCTCCTTGGCATCCTGAAGAACCAAGTGCAATTTCGTCATTTGGAGTCCCAAAATCTGAAGTCTCACAAGAACCAGACCAATCGGCTGAAGAATCTGTATCGCCAATTCTTCTAAAAGAGCCAGTACATACATTTGTTAGGTTAGCTCCATCGCCTATCCAATCAAGGTTTGCAGCAGTAATATTAAACCCGTTTATAGTAATATTTAATCCTGATATTTGGGCAGCAGTAAAGTTCCAAAATACAGAATCAACTACATTTCCTACATCATCTATAATAATAATCCAACCTGTTCCTGTAGGATCCCAATAAATATTATTTCCCCAATAATCTGCTCCTCCATTATCATTCCAATCTACAACTGAATCTGTACCCATAGCGCCTAAGGATTGCACTATAGTGTTTATTGCATTTACATCTGGATAAGGGTCTTGACTTAAAGCAACACTATATCCTGTGTAATCAAATGCTTGTCCTACATTTTGAATTTCCAATTGATCTGGAGCTTCTAAATTAATTTCAGAAATCACTAATTTAGATAATGGTCCCGCTGTTGATTCCTGAGCATAAACATTCATATTTCCAGCTGGAATAAAAGTATATGATTCTCCTTCAAAAAGAAGGTTACCACCTGTTTCAGCATCATACCAACGTATTACATTACTTGGATCACTTAGAGTTGCTGTAACTGTAATTTCTTCTCCTATACAAAAATCTGAAGCACCTGTAGTAGCTGGTCCTGTCGGTGAGGCAATTACTTCGATTGTGTCTGAAGCTGCTGATGCTGTTGAACAAGTTCCTGCTTCAACATCATAGGTAATTGTATGTACACCAACACCTGCTACACTTGGATCGAATGAATATGTTGATCCATTTCCATCATCGATAACCCCATTACCACTATACACACCTCCTGAAGGGGATCCTCCACTAAGGCCTGTTAATATCGACGCACTAGAACAAACATCTTCTGGAGCAGTAAAACCTGCAACTCCTGTTGGAGTATCAAATGCTTCGGTTCCATCACTTCTACTACCAGATGAACCTTGATCTGCACTTAAACCAAGACCCCTTTTAGCAAAAGCTTCCCAAATTAAACATTCGTTCGCACCCCCATAAATAGCAGCATCTGCAGCTAAAATAGCATCTCTACCGTCTACAAAACCAGGACTACAAGGTTGCAATCTCAATCCCTCTGTTACTAGAGCCATAGCCACTACATTTCCTGCATCCAAGTTAGAATCTCCTGTAAAATTATAAATATCTGTATCGAAGCCATGATCATCTATCAATGCCCAATTCAACTCCCATAACATGGTTGCCCAAACTTCGCCTAAAGCATGTGGACTACTACCAGTAGTTTTAATGTCATCGTAAGTATGAGGATTTACTGCCATATCTGTAGAATACTTAAAATTTCGAATTCCAGCACCACCAGCACCCTGACCAAATAAATAAGTGCCTACTCCACGTGCATCAGTTCCTGAATCGCCAGTTTCTATTGTCATCATTACTCCATAGAAATCACTCCAGCCTTCTCCCATTTGTTCAGAATTATTCAAACATCCAGAATTAGAAGGTCCACCAGTTAGTCTATTTGAAATACCATGTCCATATTCATGAACAATAACTAAATTATCAAAATCACCATCCTTATCCCCACAAACATACATTTGCATTGTTGGGTTACCTCCATCACCTGGTGTTCCAAAATTTGCATTACATGTACCAGATCCATCTTGAGCTTCTGCATTTACAGAATCACTTCCATTTCCTCCATTACCATAATTGTTTTCTTGAAAATTACCACTTGCTTCATCAAAACCATAGGTGTACATTACATCATGAATAATATTATTCCAATAAAATAAATTAGTAATTGCAGCATCTTCATATTGATTAGCTCCAGTATATATTTGGCTAAAAGGATATCCTGTAAAGTCTAAGTTTGCTCCACCATCTGGCTGATATCCTGGATTATTCCCATCTTCATAAGCATCTACATTATTTCCTTTTGTTACTGTAAATTCTGCACCAGCTGCACCATTTGTATCATGCCAACCAAAAGGAGATGCTGTTGCATTTTCAATTCCTGACTCTATACTTCTTGCTCCAAAATATGGGCTTTCTATTGGCATTGCAATTACTTCATAACAAGTAGTACAACCCCCATTTTCTTCATATATTTCATTATAATTAGGAATATCAAATAGATTGGAATTGTAATTTAATTCATTATCTGTACTATGATCATGTTCAAAAGAACAACTTACCATCCAGTTATTCTTATTCAATATAGCTCCTGAATTAGCATCTACTCTTATACTCCACCAATCTTGTTGGCTTATTTCTTGAATTGAAATATCCCAAGCTAATTTTAATTCATTTTCTGAAGAAATATGATATACCAGTTTAGCAGGAATATTACTCAACGAAATTCCAGCATTAGTTAATATCGTTTTTTTGTTAGTGCTATTTCCACTATTAATTACAGAAATTGATTCTGAAATATTATAATTCAACTGGTTTGCAGCCGAAATTAAAGCTTGAGTGGCTGTTAAAGATGGAGTATCATTTAATACTTTTCTTTTTGAATCTTTTATAAATTTACTGTCAGCAGACAACGTTTTACCGCTTGGTAAAATATGGATACTAGACTGTGTTCCATAAATTTCAATTCCGTTTACTATTTGTGTAAAATAAACATGTTGAATATTACTAGTACTGCTTATATTCTCTGAGTTTATAAGCCATTGCACATCTTCTATTAACAATTCATTCTGCTCCAATAATTGATCAAAATGGTTCGTTATATTGCTTTTATGGTTTTGTGAAATAACTTGTGCGGAAAAAATTAAGCATAAGCCAAAAATTAGAATAAAAGTAATTTTTTTCATAATAGGTTTAGATTAAATTTTAGTAATAGATTGGGGGCATTAATTTTTTTATTTTATTCAATAGGGTAGCCCAATATACAAATAATATATCGACAAACGGATAAATATGCATTTCGTCGATAAAATAGAAAAAAAAGGTTGCCTGTAAGACAACCTTTAAGAGCTTTTAAAGAAATTAGTTACAGTGTCAAAATTTCATTCTTTATGCCTATTATCTCTTAATTACTTATCTAATAATATAGTATTTACAATTTCAATACAAAATTTATAAATCTCTTATTTTTTTGATATATAAAGGTCCTAATTCAAAAAAAGAATTTTGTAGTTCAGATTTTATTGCAGCTACTTTATCTCTCCTATTATTTTCCTTATAAATTAAAGCGGAATAGTACATTGATTTTGGCTCGAATGTTTTGCCTTCAACATAATTGATTATGATTTCTAGTGCCTTAGCCTTATTTCCCACTTCTAATTGAGCATATGCAAGTAATGAATATACTTCTGGTGTAGCTCTATTATTAATTTCTGTTTTTGCAATTTCTAAAGCTTTTTCTGGTTTCTCATTTGCATAAAATTCAATGAGATGATTATTATACATTTGCCCGTAATAGTCATTATTAATTGTAGCAATAAAGTTTTCTCTATATTTATTACTATCAGATATTGCTCCATTATATTGTGACATTTCGGCTTTCAATAAGTAATATTCAGGGGCCTTATGTTGTATCATAATAGAATCTAAAATTCTAGAAGCCTCTTTTGTGTTTTTTTCATAAGAATAAGCGATCCAAGCTATTTGTTTTTTAGCATAGGCATGATCCCCTTGTAAATGCAATGTTTTTAAATACAAATCATAAGACTCTTTTATCCTACCAGCATGACCATAATAATCTGCCAAATTGGTATAGGTCCAAATTTGCAAGGGCTTACTTTTTCTAGAATCTGCTATTTTTTTTGCTTCTTCAAGATTACGAATTGCTGCATCCAAATTACCATTATGGTCGTTCCATTTTGCTAGTCTAATTAAATAGCTATAATCATTGATGTTTTTTAATTTTTCTAAAACTTTATTCGCATTATCATATTCTCCTAATTCCAGAAAAACATCGAATAATAACAATTGGGTAGCTATCTTATTGGATATTCCTTTATAACTTTTCTCTAAAATTTGCTTCGCCTCCTTAAATCGGTGTTGGGATATGAAATTCTGTGCCAATAACCTAGTATAGCTGTCTTTACTAATAGCTGAAATACTTACGGCTTTCTTTAATAATTTCTCAGCACTTAATAGATAACTTATATCTCCTGTAGTTTCAAAAAGTAAAGTATAAGCATTTGCTAAGGGTCCTAAGTCCCCTACTCCCGTAGAATCTGGTCGTAATCTCTTTGACCAAAATATTTTTTCAGACGAAGCTCTTGCAAATGTTTTATTGTTAGAAGTAGATAAATACGAATTGTATGCTTCGGGGTTAATTATAGATATTTTAACATCTTCATTTTTACAAGAAATAAAAACAATCCATATTAATAATACGCAAAAATGCTTCATTGAAATTTATTCAGATATTCTATTCTTTTCAGAAGAAAACAATAAATTAATCTTCTACAATAAGTGGTGTTTCTAAATATGGAAATGGCAATGAAAAATCTCTATCTCCAGCATCAACTTCGTCTGTTGTTAATTGTGGTGTACCATTAGTACCATCTAAACGAGTACCATCTGTGCCGCCAAACATTAACATTAAAGATACATCTACTACATCGTCTGATAATGATCTACCTGTAAGTACCAGTCCTGAATTAGAATCATAATAAGTAGTTGGTCCTTCTGGTGCTACTTGCAAAGCATCGTAATATGCCACAATCGAAGTATACGTTTCTGCATCCCACTCTAGAATGTTTGCTTCGTAATTAAATTCTTCTGGATCAATGCTTAATGCTAATGCATACACATCGTAATAGTTTTCTAATATCGTTTCAAAAACGGGTTGAAAATCTGCTGATATTGTATCTCTTTTCGATGTTGCGATAATATTATATTCATTTTTAAGTGTATTAGTTCCACTAAAAAAGGTATTAATTGTTGGCCTTCCCATAACATCTTCTTGTACAAAAACACCATCAAAATTAATTTCTTCTTCTTCACAAGGAGGACAATGTGTGCCACCACAATCTATCCCATCCTCATCACCATTTTGGATACCATCTTCACAAGTTCCATCTTGTTCAATTACATTGTCATTAAAATCCTCATCGATACCACATTGAACAAATAACAAGGAAGCAAAAGTTAATATTGAAACTATTTTTAATTTATATGTAGTCATTTTATTATTTTTATTTTGGAACTATTAATTCTTTCTTTTTGCTGAAACCCAAACATTATATGCTGGGGGCAAATTATTTATATCTCCTTCTGAACCTAAAATATGTGCTGGAGCGTTCCCCAACATTGAATTTGGAACCTCTATAACAATTGCCAATGTGTTAAGCTCTTCAAAGAAATCTTCAGACTCCCCTTGAGGATAAAATCCATCTGGTGCAGCAGCTCCAGATGCTATATCATTAAACCTATTAAAGTCGAAATAAAACGCTTCTCTTCTTGGTCCTGCAAAAAAGCTCATCCCGTTTTCATTTTTAGTAAAAGTCTCTTCGGTTGTTGAAATACGAACAAAATGATGCTCTGAAGATGTTAAAACTACACTTTCGGTTCCTACTTCATTTGGAGTGGCAGGTCCAAAAAAGTGAATGGTATCACCTCGTTTTATAGCTTGAATTACCAAATCTTCAACAAAATCACCAGTATTATCTATATTAAATTCTATCAAAACATCTTCATCAAAGGTTGCATTCTCGGTAATAGTACCAGGTGTGAGTATTCCTTGCAAAGTTGCTATAAACACTGTATTATTAGGATTATCCCCTTCAAATGCGTAAAAATCTGCAATATCTGTAGATGTTCCTTCAACATTAGGAGCATCGATATGGTCTGCAGAAATTAAAAATACAGAAAGAAGCATTAAGCTAATTCCGCTTATTGCTGCAAATATTTTTGTTTTATTCATAGTTTCACACTTAATTATTTAAATTTACTATCAAAATATTTAATTCCAAAAGTAAATGGCAAATATTATTATTTTAGCTATTTAATGAAATTCAAAATTAACAAATTTTAATTTATATGAACCCTTCTGCTTCTGGTTGGATACCTAAACTTTTGACATTAGTTGAAAAACAACAAATTACAGAGGTTGCTACAAATGAATTTCAATATTATAATGAGTTAAGAAACGTTGGATTTATCTACGGTATCTCTATTGAAACCCTGTTAAATAAACCATTAAGCAAGTTAACTTTTACAACGGATGAATATACTAAAATCAATCTTTTCCACACCTTACTTTTTATCTTTTTTATTAAACATCCCGAAGCCAAAACAAATACAGCAATAGAACATATTATAGATTTTTATAAAGCTATTGATAAAGGAAAATCAAGTTTTATAAAAAAACTTTCTTTATCAAACTCACCAACAGATAATTTAGAACGAATTATTTCGGCAAGACTACAAGAATCCAATACCATTTCAAAAGATAAACCTGCATCCACACTAACCTATTCCTTATTATTTATAGATATACTTGCTTTTAAAAATTATTTAATCAATCCATATCATCTTAAAATTTACACTGAAAAATTAGAAAGTGACCTTATCAATTTTTGTTTTATAGCGTTAAAATCAAAATGTGAAAAAGTGAAAATTGACCATCAAATTATCGAATTACTAGAATCTTCTTCTCCATATCTAACCATTAACAACCATCAATCTTATTTTCATTCGTTAGAGAGTATTGTGATTGATAACAACTATAATACTTTAGAAAAAAAATACATATTCGATCTATGTTGTTTAGCAGTTTGGGATGACAAGAAAATAGATTCTTCCGAGTTTCAATTTTTAAAACAATTGGCTCAACTATTTAATTTTTCAGAACATGATATTGAAAATACTTTAGTGCACATTGAAAGGTTTTCTGAAGAAAATTCTAAAACTTTAAAACTATTCGACAATTCTAATTACATACAACAGTTTTACAAAAACTCAACAGCTACAGTTAAACTTCTTATTTTACGAAATAAAAATCGCCTTATAAAAGAATTAGAAGAAAGTGGTGAACTTTTAAAACTATTAGGATACTCCACTCTAAGAGAACTTACAACAGAAGAAAAAGATAAAGTAAAAGAGCAACTTTTAGACATTTGCAAAACAGTACCATCTTTAACCATTTTTTTAATTCCTGGAGGAAGTTTATTACTCCCACTCTTGGTAAAATATATCCCTAGTTTATTACCATCAGCATTTCAAGAAAATAGAATTGAAAACAAAAAGAACTCTAAAACCTAAAACACTTAATAATAGGCGACTAAATAGTCTTTTAAAAAAGTTTTTACTTATATTTGCTTTTCTTGTAAAGAAGACAAAATAATTTACCCAAATAATTACTGTATGAATTTTCTAAAATCGTTTTCTATTTTATGTTTAATTTCTTTATTCATGGCCTGTAATAGCGATGACAATAACGAAATTACAGGCAACGATTATAGTGACATCTACAACTTACCAAATACCCCTTATAATTATAGTGATATAAATTTCCCAGATACTTTTACAGATTATGTATTTGGTTTCGACAATACCCCCACAGACAACCCAATAACAGATGATGGTGTTACTTTAGGTAGAGTATTATTTTACGATGTAAACATGTCTGCAAACAATACTGTTTCCTGTGCTAGTTGCCATTTACAAGAATTTGGATTTTCAGATAATAAAATTAAAAGTGAAGGCTTTGAAGGAGGTCATACTTTCAGAAACTCTATGGGCTTTGCTAACGCAGGCTTTTATGGAGCAGAAAGTTTTTTTTGGGACCATAGAGCCGAAACATTAGAGGCTCAAGTATTAATGCCTCTACAAGATGAGGTCGAAATGGGAATGACTTTAGAAGGCTTAGTTACAAAATTAAATACATTAGATTATTATAATCCTTTATTCGAGAATGTCTTTGGAAGCACACAAATAACAAGTGATAAAATATCTAAAGCATTAGCTCAATTTGTACGTTCTATTTATTCTTTTAATACTAGATATGATGAAGGTATTGAAGCTACCAATAACATATTTATGGATTTTCCGAATTTTACAGCGGAAGAAAATATTGGGAAAGATATTTTTAATGGGAAATTAACTCCCGGAGCTATTGGTACCTGCGCAACTTGTCATTTACCAAATAGAAATCCATTAATCTTTGAGCTTCCATTACCAGAAGGAGCAAATCAGGTAGTGTTTAGTGGTGCTGAACCCGACAATATTGGTCTCGATATTGATGATAATGTAGAAGATAATGGATATGGAACTTTTCTTGGAGTTTCTTCATTTAATGGCCATTTTAAAACTCCCTCGTTAAGAAATATTGAAGTTACTGGACCATATATGCATGATGGCAGATTGGAAACTCTAGAAGAAGTAGTGGAACATTATAGTACAGAAGTATTACCACACCCATACCTCTCTGCCCATATGAAAGATGGTAATGGCGATCCTCGTCATTTAGATTTAACCCCTGAAGAATCGGAAGCTTTAGTAGCTTTTTTAAAAACACTTACCGATTATGAATTGAATAGCGATATTAAGTTTTCTAATCCATTTGTGGATTAATATATTTCTATTTAACTCGTTTAAATCGAAACATTTTAAGCATCCAATTGGGTAAAGGATGATTTCCTCGTTTTCTAAAATCGATATACCACCCAATTTTTTTAACCAAAGGGATTTTATGTGTTTCTACAAACTCGATTAAAGTACCTTCTGGAGCTTGAATATAAGAGAAGTTTCCAGCAGCATCTCCCATATCAAAAGTATCCATCGCACGAGCACTATCTACAGTAAACGGATGACCAAACGATTTTGTTTTATCCCTAAATGCATCCATCCCATTAATATCGAAACATAGGTGAATAAAACCTGGGTCACCCCATATTCTATCTTTATAAATATCCTTTGGTTCCCTGTTCAAAACTTGTACCAGCTCTATTACTGACTCCCCAAAAAACGGGCTAAAAGCACCTTGCTTAGTATCCGTATGTTTTAGCAATACTCTTCTAAACTCACTATCACCACCTGGAATACCTTTAAAATCATCGAAAGTTCCAGTTTTATCGTATACAATTTTATCGTATTCTAAGATTTCTTGATACACTTTTAAACTCTCCTCCATGTTTTCAACTCCGATAACAGTACCCAGCACTCCACCATTTACCGATTTTTCTTTCCTAAAAACATCTTCATTATTTTTTACCTCCCAAATATTTCCGTAGATGTCTTTTAAATAGAAATGCTTATTTCCTACAGGATCAATATGAGTTTTCGTCAATAAATCAAGACCCGAATCTTGATATCGTTTATAAGCAGCTTCCACATCATCGGTTTTAATTTTTCCGATATTGATCCCAAGGTCGCCTAGTTGCATTTCGAATTTAATAGCTTCAGGTTTTTTTCCAGTATGCTGCCAGATTTCAAAACCTCCACCGCCTCGCATATTTAATGCTAATACAGCATATCTAGCTCTTGGTTTTCCATCGGTATGCGCTAACATTAGTTCCGCTACAGCCTCTTCTTCGAACATTAAAATATCCATGGAAAAATGCTCCCGATACCACTTCCATGCTTCTTCTACATTGGTGACTCCAATTCCTAATTGCTGGATTCCATTAATTTTTGCTGACATTATTTTCTTTTAATTCAATTTATAAAGGCTTCACTCTTGAGGATAAATAATAATACAAACTTGGTATAAATCTACGTATGTGTACCATTAATAACTCCTTTCCTCCTACCAATATTTCTTTTTTCTCTCGTTTTAATTTTTTACAAATAATTGCAGCGGTTTTTTCAGTGGACATTCCAGACTCCAACCCTGCATCCTTTTGAGAATGTTTATTCCCATCTTTATCTAAAGCGTGCAATGAGAAATTAGTATTTATACGACCTGGAATAATCATAGAAACTCTAATGTTGTTCTTTACATTTTCTGCTCTTAAACTTTCAAAAAAACCATGTAAAGCTTGTTTTGAAGCTGAATATGAAGAACGGTATGGGAACCCAAACTTACCAACAATGCTAGAAGTGACCGCTATTTGTCCTCCACCATTATTAATCATATGAGGCAATATCACCTTAGTAAGAGCAATAGTCCCGAAATAATTGACTTCAAATATTTTTCTATCCACAAACAAGGGTGTTTCATGAACAAAAGAACGCTGGCTTATCCCTCCAAAATGATATAAGCAATCCACCTTAGTTTCATTTTCTAATACAATTTTAGCAGCTTGCTCAACCTCCTTTTCATTACCTAAATCGAAGGGTACTATTTGAGTAGTGCTACCATTTTCATTACAAACTGAAGCAACTCCAAGCAATGCTTCTTCTTTTCTTCCAGAAAGAATTAAGTGTACACTTTTATTAGATAGTGCTATTGCAACTGCTTTTCCAATTCCTGATGAAGCTCCGGTAATCCAAATTGTCTTTCCCGTAAATTTCATATCATTTATTTTTCAGAAGGTGACGAAGATAATTCATAATCTAAGGGAAAAAAAGTTTTCCAATCAAGATTCATAAAAATATTTGAAGTTCTAAACATAAAACAAAAGTGTTTCTAGATAATGTATATTTATATCTTTAAACAAAACTAATATGCAAGACCTAATTAAAACATTCTATATTGCATTTAATAATCTAGATGCAGAAACTATGGTTTCTTGTTATCATAAAGACATTATATTTAAAGACCCTGCTTTTGGTACTTTGCAAGGAGAGCGTGTAAAAAACATGTGGAGAATGCTATGTGAAAATCAAAAAGGAAAGATCTTTAAAGTAGATTTTACAGATATTATTTGTGATGATGAAAAAGGGACTGCGAATTGGGAGGCATTTTATACTTTTAGCAAAACTGGGAGAAAAGTTCATAACTGTATTGATGCTGAATTTATATTTAAAGACGGAAAAATTATCCATCATATAGATAATTTCAACCTACATAAATGGGCTAAACAAGCTTTAGGATTTAAATGGATGCTAATTGGTAATACAAACTTTTTTAAAACAAAATTACAAGCACAAACCCATCAACTTCTTTCAAAATTTGAAAATAGGAAAAAGGAATAATTCCATTTTTTAGTAACTTTGATATTAATAAGAGCCATTTTAAGAAAAGCAATATGACTGAAGAACATAAAACTGAAAATCAAGAAAGCCAAGAACCAAAACCAAATACATTAAAAGGCATCATGCTTTCTGTATTAGAATATATTGTAACTATTATAAAGCTCCCTTTTAAAGTTTTTGCAAAATTTTTTACTAGAGAAATTATTAAAGCAATAAAAAAGGATATAAAAACTTATGTTTTTTTACTTATGTTGCTGTTTTGCATGGCAATTCTAGCTTCATTTATTTGGTTATTTATAGCTGTTGCTGTGGGAATTTATTTTTATGAATTAGGAAATTCGATGCTAATATCTATTGGATATTCTTTACTTTTCCAATTGATAAGTATGATGGTACTTGGGTTGATCCTTTATTTTACATCCAAAAAATTAAGATCTTTAAAACTAATTAAAAGTATCTTATCTTTAGAAAAGTAGTTTATTGGAAACGATAAAGTTATAACAATTCTATTCCGTCTTCTTTAATTACAATCTGCTTGTCCTTATATAGGCTCCCAATTGCTTTCTTAAAACTTTTTTTACTAAGACCAAGAGTATCTTTTATTGTATTAGGGTCCGATTTATCGTGTAAAGGAATAAATCCTCCAGCAGCACTTAACTCCTCTAATATAAATTGAGCATTCGGCTCTATACTTTTATAACCTGGTTTTTGAATAACGACATCTATTTTATTGTCATCTCTAATATTCTTTATATAAGCTTTAAGTCGATCTCCTGTACGAATATCTTCAAAAATATCTTCTAAATATATAAGCCCTTTATGGACTCCATTTATGATAACATTTGCTCCTTTTTCGGTTAAATGTGTGATTAAAATATCCACTTTTTCAAAAGCCTCTACCGTTAGATTTTCATTTTGCAAAAACTGATTGGTTTTACTAGACCCTGCAAGCCTTGTTGTTTGTTCATCCAAATACAAATAAACAATATACCAATTATCAATTTTCATTGGTCTTGCCTGCTCTTTAAACGAAACAAACAAATGCTTTTCTAAACCCCATTCCATAAAGGCACCATGTGTTGTTACATCTGCACAACGCAAATAACCAAAATTATTTAATCTTACATAGGGTTCTAAAGTAGTTGCGATTGGTCTTTCATCATAGTCAAGATAGATAAAAACATTAATTTCATCACCAATTTCAAACGTTTCTGGTTTATATTTATGAGGAAGTAAAACGACTTCTTCAGCTCCTTCTTCAGCTCCTAAATATAATCCTGGTTCTGTTTCTCTTAATATAATAAGTGTGGTATGTTTTCCTATTTCAATCATGCTGCAAAGATACCATATTAGTTACTGGAATATTAGATACTTATTTTATAAACTTAAAATAATCCAACAACACTTTGTCATTTATTTCCGAAGGAGTGAAAGTTTCCAATAATTTTGGAGTATTAGGTTCCTTAAAAAAAGAATTTAAGGAGTCTTTTAATTCATTTTCCACTGAAACCGAATGATAATCAAAATCATACATTTTGCATAGATGTTCTGCAGTTAAATGATGTTTTGTTTCAAAATAAGTTTTAAATTTTTCTGAATTCTTATCTCCTGGTAAAATTCTAAATATTCCTCCTCCACCATTATTAATAACTATAATTTTAAAATTATATGGAATGTAATTATTCCATAAGGCATTACTATCGTAGAAAAAACTTAGATCTCCTGTAATAAAAACGGTTGGGTTTTTAGAAACATATGCTGCTCCAATAGCAGTACTGGTACAACCATCAATTCCACTAGTCCCTCGATTGCAAAAAACACTTATACTTTTATCTAATTTAAATAGCTGGGAATATCGTATCGTAGCACTATTACTTAATTGCAATTGAATATTATTAGGCAAGGATTTCATAATTTCAGAAAAGACTTTATAATCTGAATAGGGCATCGAGGATTCATACAGTGCTTGACGATTTAATCTATGCTGTTTTACTTTTAACCAATCTTTTTGAAAAGTACTTTCTGCTTCAATTGTTTGTTGAAGAAATTCATTAAAAAATTCATTAGGTGTCATTTTAAAATGATGTTTCAAACAAAAATAGGTGTCAAAAGCCTTTTTAGAATCTATATGCCAATATTCGCCTGGAGAATAGTTTCTTAAAAAAGCTTTTATCTTTTTGGAAACAACCATTCCTCCGAATGTGATTAATATTTCTGGCTGAAGTTTCTTAAAACCTTCTTCTTCAAGAGGTGCAATTAGTAGGTCAATGGAGTGAAAAATATTATGATGATGAACATTTGAAGTTGTCTCTGTAAAAACCACAACACTTTCGTCATTTGCGAGTTGATCTATAAATTTTTGCTCAATACTATTTGGTGCTAATGCTCCAATTAATATTATTTTTTTTCTTGAAGCGTTCCATTTATCTACAAAAGGATCTAGTTCAATAGAAGCTTTTTTCTCTGGAGAGTTTAAAGGGATAATTGTTGGATGTACTTTTAATTCATCTACAGTATCGTATAAGGGTTCTGCAAACGGAATATTTATATGAACTGGTCCTTGCTGTTCAAAAGCAATATTAAAAGCCTGGTTTATTTCATTTTCATTATAAGTTAAATTTTCATTCCCATCTTTACAATTAGCGTTGTACAAAATATGATTTGCAAACACATTTTCTTGTTGAATCGTTTGCCCATCACCAATGTTGATCAATTCTTTAGGTCGATCTGCAGAAATAACAACCAAGGGTATATCACTATAAAAAGCTTCTGCTATAGCTGGATAATAATTTAAAAGTGCTGAACCTGAAGTACAGAGTAACACTACTGGTAACTTTAATTGTTGCGCCATTCCCAAGGCAAAAAAAGCTGCACAACGTTCATCTACAATACTAAAACAATTAAAATTCTCATTCTCAACAAAGCCAATAGTAAGTGGAGCATTTCGAGAACCTGGAGAAATTACAATATAAGTGACCCCTTTTAAAAGACATATTTGTGTTAGGGATTGGGAAAGAAGCTTAGTAGAATATTTCATTGGCGTAAAAGTACGAAGATGTAAGGAATTATTTTTGCAATTAATTAAAGCATGGGTTGTAAAACTTGCAGCATCGTATGTAATTTATGCTCTGTCTCTTCCCATTCGCTTTCTGGAATAGAAGCTATTGTAATTCCACCTCCCACAAATAAAGAGGCGATATTATTTTCAATTTTCATACAACGTAAATTCACATATAACCTAGAACAACTTTCTTTGTTACAAATTGGTCCTAAAAAACCAGTATAAAATTCTCGCTCATAATTTTCATTTTCTAATATGTATTTTTTTGCAAATTTTTGAGGCGTTCCGCAAACTGCAGGGGTTGGATGCAAAGTAGATGTGATGGTGGATAATGTGGTTTTTCCTTTTTTAAGTATTCCCGTGATATCTGTACGTAAATGTACTAATGAAGCAGCTCTGTGATTATAGGTTTTCGATAT